>JACDHV010000187.1 GCA_013820855.1 Gemmatimonadales bacterium
CTCCTGGGCCATCCGGCGCTGCTTCTGCTCCAGCCAGGAGGAGTAGTTCCCCTCCCAGGGTATCCCCGCGCCCTGGTACAGCTCGAGGATCCAGCCGGCCACATTGTCGAGAAAGTAGCGGTCGTGTGTCACCGCCACGACGGTGCCGGGGAAGTCGGCGAGGAACCGCTCGAGCCACCAGACGCTCTCCGCGTCGAGGTGGTTGGTCGGCTCGTCGAGCAGGAGCATGTCGGGCTGCCCCAGGAGCACGCGGCAGAGCGCGACCCGGCGACGCTCGCCGCCCGAGAGGCGGGCGACGTCGGCGTCGCCGGGCGGCAGCCGGAGCGCGTCCATGGCGATGTCGACCTTGTGGTCCAGCTCCCAGAGCCCGAGCGCGTCGATCCGTTCCTGGAGGTTGCCCTGCTTCTCCAGCAGCCGGTTCATCTCGTCGTCGTCCATCGGCTCGGCGAACGCCGCGCTGATCTCCTCGAACTGGCGGAGCATCGCCCGCTGCTCGGCCACCGCCTCCTCGACGTTGCCGCGCACGTCCTTGGTCGCGTCGAGCTGCGGCTCCTGGGAGAGGTGGCCGATCTTCGTGCCGGGGAGCGGACGCGCGTCGCCCAGGAAGTCCGTGTCCACCCCGGCCATGATCCGCAGGAGCGTGGATTTGCCCGCGCCGTTCGCGCCGAGCACCCCGATCTTGGCCCCGGGATAGAAGGCGAGGTGGATGCCCTTGAGGATCTCGCGGGAGGGAGGCACGACCTTCCGGAGGTCGCGCATGGTGAAGATGTATTCGCCGGCCATGGGGGGACATAATAACCAAAAGGGCGTCCCAGCGGGGACGCCCTCGGAGGTCGTGGGTGAAGAAGGTCAGCTGAGGTGCTTGTTCACCATCTTGGTCATGTCGAACATCGAGACCTGGCTCTTGCCGCCGAAGACGGGACGCAGCTTCTCGTCGGCGTTGATGTTGCGCCGGTTCTTGGAGTCCTGCAATCCGTTCCGCTTGATGTAGGCCCAGAGCTTCTTGGTGACTTCGGTCCGCGGAATGGGGCTGGAGCCGACCACGGCGGCGAGCTGGGTGCTGGGCTGCATCGGCTTCATGAACGCGGCGCTGGGCGTCCGCTTCTTGCCCGACTTCTTGGTGGCCTTCTTCTTCGCGGCGGTCTTCCGAGCGGGCTTACGGGCGCTCTTCTTGGCGGACTTCTTCGCTGCCTTCTTCTTGGTGGCCATCGCGTGTCTCCCAGTGTTTGTGAGGACCTTGCGTGCCGCTGTACCGCAGAACTCCCGTGACAAACAGTACACGACCGGCCCATAACTGCAATAGGGAAATGGCAGGTTTCCCCTCGGAGAAGCGCGGACCTCCCCGGGGAAAACGTCAAAAGCGAGCGCGAAAGGGCGCGCCGGGTGCTCCCGCTTCACCGTTCACCGTTCACCGTTCACGCCGTCCGGCGAGCGGCCCTTCGCTCCCTCCAGTACCTGCTCCACCGCCCGCAGATCGGCCTCGATCTCCACCGGACGGTTCGCGCCCGGGGGCGGCGGCTCCCGATCGACGTGGTAGTCGAGCAGCATGCCCGGGTCCTTCAGCACGTGTCCCGTCAGCACCGCGACCACCCGCGCGCCGCGCGAGATCGTTCCCCGCCGCGCCAGCTCCCGCGCGCCCGCGACGCTCGCCGCGCTCGCGGGCTCGCACCCCACCCCGCACCCGTCCACTGCCGCCTTCGCTTCGAGGATCTGCGCGTCGGTCACGGAGAGCACCACGCCGTCGGTCTCCCGAATGGTGCGCACGGCGCGGTCGTGCGAGGCGGGGTCGCCGATCCGGATCGCGGTGGCCACCGTGTCGGGATCCACCCGATGCCGCCGGGCGAATCCCTCCTCGAAGCTCCGCGCGAACGGCGCCGCGCCCGCCGCCTGCACCGCCGCGATCCGCGGCACGCGGGATATCAGGCCCCAGGCGCGCGCCTCACGCAGCGCCTTCCCGAAGGCCGCCGTGTTGCCGAGGTTGCCGGCGGGCAGGACGATCCAGTCCGGCGGGTCCCAGGCGAGCTGCTGGAGCAGCTCGAGCACGATGGTCTTCTGCCCCTCGATGCGGAACGGGTTGATCGAGTTGAGGAGATAGACGCCGAGCCGCTCGCTCGCCTCCTGGACCAGCCTGAGACAATCGTCGAATCCGCCGCGCACGAGCAGCGTGCGCGCCCCGTATGCGAGCGACTGCGCGAGCTTGCCCGAGGCCACGTTCCCCGCGGGGACCAGCACCAGCGCCGGCATCCCCGCCTGCGCGGCGTACGCTGCGAGCGACGCGGAGGTGTTGCCGGTGGAGGCGCAGGCGACGGCCCGCGCGCCGATCCGCTTTGCCTGGGTGACGCCGACCGTCATGCCCCGGTCCTTGAACGAGCCGGTGGGATTGTGTCCCTCGTGCTTGAGCAGGATCCCCCCGATGCCGGTCCACTCCTCCAGCGCCTCGCGGTGGAGCAGCGGGGTGTTGCCCTCGGGATGGGAGACCACCTCCTCCGCCGAGGGAAGGACGATCTCGCGGAAGCGCCATACGCCGGATGTCGTGGCGCCCGGCCCCGCGCCACGCCGCTCCGTGAACCGCAGGAGCAGCGCGTCGCCGGTGAGCTCGGGGTCGCGATGGGTGACCTCGAGGAGCCCTCCGCACGTGGGGCAGCGCGAGCGGGGATCGCGCTCGGTGAGCTCGTTCGCGCAGGCCAGGCAGACCTGCCAGCTCGGCGGGCGATCGGTCTCGGGGCTCACGGCGGCGCGCCCGCCTCGCGGCGCACCGTCGCGCCGGCGCGATCCACCGGGCCGATCCGCACCCGGCACTCCGCGCCCCGCGCGCGGTACGCCCCTGCCATGGCCGCCGCGATCCGCTCGGCGGCCTCGCGCCCCCGGGCGAGCGCGAAGGCGGTGGGCCCGCTGCCGGAGATCGAGCTGCCCAGCGCCCCAGCGGCGAGCGCCGCGGCCTTCGCTTCCGCGAACCCCGGCAGCAGCCCGGCGCGCGCGGGCTCCGCGATCCGGTCGTCCACCGCCCGGCCGAGCAGCTCGTAGTCGTCGAGGGCCAGCGCCGCGACCATGGCGGCCACCTGCGCGGCCTGGTGCAGGGCGACGGCGCGCGACACCTCGCGCGGGAGCACCGCCCGACCTTCGGCCGTGCGCATCCGCTGCTCCGGCCGGGCGAGCACCACGTACAGCTCGGCGGGAACCGGGAGCGGGATGACGTCGAGCGGGTCCATCGCCCGGATCAGCACGATGCCGCCCAGCAGGGAGGGTGCGATGTTGTCCGCGTGGCGGCCGGCGACCGCCTCTTCGGCGTCGAGGCAGGCCTCGATGAGCTGGACCCTGCCGAGCGGCTCGCCCAGCAGCGCGTTCACCGCGACCGCGCCCGCCACCGCGGAGGCGGCGCTGCCGCCCTGACCGCCCGACAGCGGCAGACCCTTGCGGACCGAGAGCCCGATGCCGCGGCGGCGCGCGGCGGCGCCGCCGGCACGCTCGAGCACCGCGCGCGCCGCGAGCCCCGCGGTGTGCCGTTCCGGCTCGCGGGGCAAGTCGGGATGCCCCGGGTCGAGCACCCTTATGCCCGGTTCGGACAGCCACTCCGCCCGCACCTCGTCGCCGTCACCCGCGACGGCGAGGCCGAGTATGTCCAGGCCGGGTCCGACATTGCCCACGCTGCCGGGGGCGAACGCCGTCACCGCACCGCCGCTCACGCGCCCGCCAGCCGGAGGATGTCGTTCAGCACGCCGGCGGCCGTGACCTCGGCGCCCGCGCCGGGACCGCGGATGACCAGTGGGTTGGCCTTGTAGCGGGCGGTGGTGAAGACGACCTGGTTGTCCGATCCCTTGATCGAGGCCAGCGGACTCGAGAGCGGCACCGCCTTGAGCCCGACCGCGACCTTGCCGCGTGTGGCGGTCGCGACGTAGCGGAGCACGTTGCCCTCGGCGCGCGCCACCTCCACCCGCCGCTTCCAGCCGGCGTCGAGCTCGCCGAGGCGCTCGAGAAACTCGGGCAGCGCGAGCGGGCGGGCCCAGGCCGGGACCAGGGACTCGACCGCCCGCCGGCTCAGCTCGCCGCGATAGCCCAGGAGCCGGGCGAGGATCAGCGCCTTCCGTCCCACGTCCATGCCCGAGAGATCCTCGCGCGGGTCCGGCTCGGTGTAGCCGAGCCGCATGGCGGCGCGCACGGCGCGGGAGAAGGGCACCCCCTCGCCCACCTCGGTGAGGACGTAACCCAGCGTACCGGAGAGCAGCCCCTCGATGCGCTCCACGCGGTCGCCCGACTCGATCAGCTTGTCGTAGGTATCGATGATCGGGAGACCCGCGCCGACGGTGGCCTCGTGGAGAATTCTCCGGCCGCGGGCCCGAGCCGTCTGCCAGAGCGACTCGCTGGCGGCGCGCCGCCCGGCGAGCGGCAGCTTGTTGGCGAGGACCAGGTCCATCCCGTGGATGAGCGCCGCCTCGAGCGCCCCGCCGGTGTCGTTCGCCGTGAGGTCCACCACGACCGGCCGGGTGAGCGCGTAGCCGGCGATGTGCTCGATCGCCTCCTCGGCGCTGCCCGGCTGTCCCCGGGAGGCGGCGAGGTTGCGCCCCTTCCGCTTCTCCGCGGCCAGCGTCGCGAGCCGGCGGGGACCGATGCCCTGGGGATCGAACACGAAGCCGCTGCGGTCGATCACGGCCGCCACCTTGAGCGCGAGGGCGGGGCGCCGCACCTGGCCGATCATCGCCGCCAGCGTGCGGCCGATCTGGCCGAACCCGAGCAGCACGATCTCCATGCGCTCCGGCCGGATGGGGGCGCCCCCGGCGATCCTCGACAGCTGGAACGCTGCGTGGACCCGGCGCTGTGCCTCCGGCGCCTGACGCGACTCCACGACGACGGAGATGTTGAGCTCCGAGGAGCCCTGCGCGATGGCCACGATGTTGATGTCGCCGCTCGCCAGGGCCGAGAAGACGCCGGCGGCGATGCCCGGCGTGCCGTGCATGCCGAGCCCGACGACCGCGACCGTGGCCATGCCCGGGCTCACCTCGACGCCGTCGATCTCACCCTGCCCGATCTCGCCCCTGAACTCGCGCTCGAGCGCGGCGCGGGCCTCCCCGGCGAGGGGCTCGGGCACGCTGAAGCAGATCGAATGTTCCGAGGACGCCTGGGAGATCAGGGAGACCGAGATCTGCCGCCCGTGCAGCGCCGCGAACGTGCGCGCCGCGATGCCCGGCACGCCGAGCATGCCGTTCCCGGTGACCGTGAGGAGCGCCTGTCCGCCCGCCGCGGTCAGCGCCTTCACCGGGTTCCGGCCGGCACCGACACGCTCCGAGACCTCGGTGCCCGGCGCGTCGGCGTCGGCGAACGGACGGACGAACACCGGAATGCGGCGGCCGGTGACGGGGATGAGGGCGCGCGGGTGGAGGACCTTGGCGCCGTAGTACGCCAGCTCGGCCGCCTCGCGGGCGTGCAGCTGAGGAATGACCCGCGCGTCGGGCACGACGCGCGGATCGGCCGTCAGCAGGCCGGGCACGTCCTTCCAGAGCGAGACGCGCCCGGCGCCGAGTCCGCGGGCGAGCAGCGTGGCGGTGAGGTCGGAGCCGCCGCGACCCAGGGTGGCGACCTCGCCGTCGGGCGTGGCGCCGATGAAGCCCGGAACCACCGGCACGATGCCCTTGGCGAGCAGCGGCGCGAGCACGCGCTGCACGGCGCGGTCGGTGCGCGCGTAGTCGGGCGACGCATGGCCGAACGCGGCGTCGGTGTGCACCACGTCGACCGCGTCCACGTATCTGCTCCGGGCTCCGCTCGCCTCGAGCGCGGCGGAGACCAGCCGCGCGCTCATTCGCTCTCCGCGGGAGACCAGATAATCGGTAGTGCGCGGCGTCAGCTCGCGGAGGAGGCGCAGCCCCTGGGCCAGCGCCTCGAGCTCGGCGAACAGCTCGCTGACGTAGAGCAGCACGCCCGCCCGCAGGCGGCCGCCCGGCAGCAGCGAGCGCGCCACCTCGAGGTGTCGGGCGCGCAGCCGCGCGATCAGACTCGCGACGGTGCGCGACTCGCCGGTTCCCGCCTGCTGCGCCACTTCCAGCAGCGCGTCGGTGGTCCCCGCCATGGCGGACACGACCACGACGGTCGGCTCCGGACGATGGCGGCGAACGATCTCGACCGCGTGGCGAACGGCAGTGGAATCGGCCAGCGACGCACCGCCGAACTTGTGCACGTGCGGTGCTCGGCGGGGACGGGGCATGGGGGGAAGTATACAAGAGGCGGAACGTTCCGCCGTTCCGCCGTTCCGCCGTCCGCCGTTCCGCCGTTCCGCCTACATTGCCCCCATGTTCGCCCTCCTCAAGCTGATCCAGTCGCTGTTCAAGGCGCTCCACTCCGAAGGGACGCCGGGCCAGGTGGCGGCGGGAATGGCGCTGGCGCGGCGCTCGGGCTCACGCCGCTGATGAACGTCCACAACCTCGTCGTGTTCTCGCTGATTCTGTTGCTGAACGTGTCGTTCGGGGGCGGCATGCTGGGCTGGGCGCTGTTCGTGCCGTTGGGCTTCCTGCTCGACCCGTTGTTCCACGCGATCGGCGCGGGCCTGCTCGAGGCGCCCTCGCTCCGGCCGCTCTGGACCGACTGGTACAACACGCCGCTGGTTCCCTACACCAACTTCAACAACACCGTGGTGCTGGGGAGCGTGATCGGCTGGGTGGGCCTGGCGGTGCCCATCTTCTTCGCGGCGCGCTGGGGGGTGGCGC
>JACDHV010000188.1 GCA_013820855.1 Gemmatimonadales bacterium
ACGTCACCACCGGGAGATTGAAGCAGTCGCAGAAACGGATGAAGCGGGCCGCCTTCACCGAGGCGCTGATATCGAGCACCCCGGCCAGCACTGCGGGCTGGTTGGCCACGATGCCCACGGGTCGGCCGCCCAGCCGCGCGAATCCGGTGAGCATGTTGTCGGCGTAGCCTCGCTGCACCTCGAGGAACTCGCGGTCGTCCACCACCCCGCCGACGACCGCGTGCATGTCGTAGGGCTTGTTCGGGCTCTCGGGGATCAGGTCGAGGAGCCTCTCATCGCGCCGGTCGGGGGCATCGTCGGTCGGGCGCTCCGGCGGGTCGTCGAGATTGTTGAGCGGAAGGAAACCGAGCAGCCGCCTGATCGCCGACAGGCACTCGGGCTCGCTGTCGTGAACGAAGTGCGCCACCCCCGAGGTGCCGCCGTGGACGTCGGCGCCCCCCAGCGCGTCGAAGGTCACCTCCTCGTGAGTCACCGTCTTCACCACGTTCGGTCCGGTGACGAACATGTAGCTGACCCCGCGGACCATGAAGATGAAATCGGTGATCGCCGGGCTGTACACCGCCCCCCCGGCGCAGGGGCCGAGGATAGCGGAGATCTGCGGGACCACACCCGACGCCAGCGTGTTGCGCAGAAAGATGTCGGCGTAGCCGCCCAGCGAGGCCACGCCCTCCTGGATGCGTGCGCCCCCGGAGTCGCTGAGCCCCACCACCGGCGCTCCGTTCCGGACGGCGAGGTCCATCACCTTGCAGATCTTCTCCGCGTGCGCCTCGCTCAGCGACCCCCCGAAGACGGTGAAGTCCTGGGAGAACACGTACACCAGGCGACCGTCCACCCGGCCGTACCCCGTCACCACGCCGTCGCCCGGCACCACCTGCCGATCGAGGCCGAAATCGGTCGAGCGGTGGGTGACGAACCGGTCGAGCTCGACGAAGCTGCCCTCGTCGAGCAGCAGGTCGAGCCGCTCGCGCGCGGTCAGCTTGCCCTTGCGGTGCTGCTGGGCGATCCGTGCGGCACCCCCGCCCTGCTCGGCAAGGGACTGGCGGTGACGGAGTTGTTCGAGGAGCTCGCGGGGGTCGGGCATGGGGGGAGAAGATAGCGGCCCCGGATTCCGCCGGGAACCGCGTGTGAAACGGGAAACGGTCAACAGAAAACAGGGGAAGCCTCGCGCGGCTCCCCCTGTTCACTGTTTACGGTTTCCCCTTCCCGCCCTTCCGTCGGCTGCTACTCGGCCGCGGCCTCTTCCACCACCGGCCGCACCGGCGGAATGATGGGCTCATCCGGATAATTGGTGACCATGAGCACGATGCGATGATGGATCGGATCGACCTCGAGGACCTTGAGGTCCACGGGCTGGCCTTCCTTCACCGCGTCGCCGGGGTTCTCGATGTTCACGATCCCGAGCTGCGACATCGGGACGAAGCCCTCGATGTCGTTCCCCAGATCCACCACCACGCCCTTGTCCATCAGGCGCACGACCCGGCCGCGAAGCTCCATCCCGATGGGATAGGTCTCGCCGATCCGGAGCCAAGGATCCTCCTCCGCCTGCTTGAGGCCGAGCGAGATGCGCTTGTTCTCCGCGTCGATGTTGAGAATCACGACGTCCACGCCGTCGCCCTTCTTCACCACCTCCGACGGGTGCTGGACGCGCTTGGTCCAGGACATGTCGGAGATGTGGATCAGGCCGTCGATGCCGGGCTCGATCTCGACGAAGGCGCCGAAGCTGGTGAGGTTCCGGACCTTGCCCTGAATCCGGGTGCCCACCGGGTACTTGAGCGGCAGGACCATCCAGGGGTCCTGCTCGGTCTGCTTCATGCCGAGGGAGATCTTCTCCTCCGCCTCGTCCACCTTGAGCACCACGGCCTCGATGGTCTCGCCGATGCTCACGATCTTCGACGGGTGCCGGACGTTGCGGGTCCAGCTCATCTCGGAGATGTGCACCAGACCCTCGATGCCGGGCTCGATCTCGACGAACGCGCCGTAGTTGGTGATCGAGACGACCTTGCCCTGGACCCGGGTGCCGACCGGATACTTGGCCGCGACGTTCTGCCAGGGGTAGGACTGGAGCTGCTTCATGCCCAGGCTGATGCGCTCCCGCTGCCAGTCGATGTCGAGGATCTTGACCTCGACCTCGCGGCCGATCGCGACCATCTCGGTCGGGTGCGAAACCCGGCCGTACGACATGTCGGTGATGTGGAGCAGGCCGTCCACGCCGCCAAGATCGATGAAGGCGCCGAAGTCGGTGATGTTCTTGACCACGCCTTTCCGGACCTGGCCGACCGCGAGCTCCTTCATCAGGTGCTCGCGCTTGTGGGCGCGCTCGTTCTCGAGGATGACCCGCCGGCTGACGACGATGTTCCGCCGGCGCTTGTTCAGCTTGATGATCTTGAACTCGTAGGTCTGGCCGAGCAGCTCGTCGATGTTGGGCACCCGCCGGAGCGCGATCTGGCTGCCGGGCAGGAAGGCGTCCACCCCCATCAGGTTCACCACCACGCCGCCCTTGATCTTCTTGATCAGGGTGCCTTCGACCGGCTGGTCGCTCTCGTGGGCCACGCGGATCTTCTCCCAGACCCGCATGAAGTCGGCCTTCTTCTTCGAGAGGACGACCGCGCCCTCCTGGTCCTCCAGGTGCTCGAGAAAGACCTCGACCTCGTCGCCCTCCTTGAGGGACTGCGGGTCCTTGAACTCGTCGAGGGGGACCGACCCCTCGGACTTGAAGCCGACGTCGAGGATGACGGCGTTCTCGGTGACGCGGAGGACCTTCGACTTGACGATCTCACCTTCGACGATCTGCGCCATCGTGCCCTCGTACATCGAGAGCATCTGCTCGTAATCTTCGTCGGAATAATCTTCGTCGTAGAGGTCCTGCCGGACGCGGAGACCGCTGGGGGAGGCGAACTGTTCGGTCGAGGGTTGGAGTTGATCGAGCATGCGGAACGCACCATCCTGGGGTTGTGCGCCGCTCCGTACGGGCCACGGGCTGGAGTCAGGCATCGCGAGCCGGAGTGCTCGCGAAGTAGCCGTCAAGAGTAACACGGTTAAATGCCCAACGCAAGGCGTCGCAACCAGTTGGACTGACCCGACGCCAGCCGGCGGGCTGCCAAAAGCTCAGCGGGAGCCGAAGATCGGTCGCGCCAGCTCCACGATGAAGCGAACCTGGTCGGCGAACGACATCACGGTGGTGTCGAGGGGGACGGCGTCCGGCGAGGCCTTGAGGGGGGCGACCGCGCGGGTGGAGTCCGCCTGGTCGCGGGCCGCCAGCGCGGCGGCTTCGGTTTCGACCCCACCCGGCTCCACGGAATCCCCCTGCTGATGGATCCGGCGGCCGGCGCGGGCCTCGGCGGAGGCGGTGAGGAAGATCTTGAGCTCGGCGTCGGGGAAGACCACGGTCCCGATATCCCTGCCGTCCACCACGACGTCCCGACCCGCGCGGACCATCGCCCGCAACCGGGAGTTGATCCACTCGCGGATGACCGGCACCGCCGACACCGCGGAGACGCGCGCCGTGACCTCGGGGCCGCGGAGCACCTGATCCACGAACTCCCCCTCCAGATAGGCGGCGAACCCGGCGCCGTCGGGCTGGAGCATCAGCCCGCGGTCCTCCGCGGCGCGGAGGATCGCCTCCGGCCCGAGCGCCGTCAGGGGGTCATCCCCATCCCGTCCTCTGCGTGCCGTCTCGCGAATGCCGACCAGGGTGATGCCGCGGTACAGCGATCCCGAATCCAGGTGCGCGAAGCCCAGCGCCTCGGCGACGGCGCGGGCGGTGGTGGACTTGCCCGCCGCCGAAGGGCCGTCGATCGCGATCACGCCGCCCTTCACCGCGACCTCCGAGCCGCGATCCGTCGCAGGGTGGCGGGGAAACCCGGAAAGCTCACCGCGGCGCACACCATGTCGTCGATGGCGACTCGTGCCCCGGCCAGCGTGCCCAGTACCGCGAACGCCATGGCGATCCGGTGGTCGCCCGCCGTGCGGACCTTGCCGCGCGGCGGGTGCTCGACGCCCTCGACGTGGAGATCGTCCCCCCGCACTTCCGCCCTGCCGCCGACCGCCCGGAGATTGCCGGCGATCAGACCGAGCCGGTCGCTCTCCTTGACCCTCAACTCGCCGACGTCGCGAAAGACCGTCTCCCCGCGCGCGCGGGAGGCGAGCACGGCGAGCATGGGGATCTCGTCGATGAGACCGGGGATCTCACCCGCCGTCACCTCCGTGCTTCGGAGCGCCGCGGGCCGCGCGATGAGGTCGGCGACCGGCTCGCCGAAGCTGGTGTCGGGCGCCTCCGTGGCGATCGGGGCACCCATCCGCTCGAGCACGCGGAGAAAGCCGGTTCGGGTGGGGTTCACCCCCACGCCGGCGATGCGCAGCTCACCCCCTTCCGCGAGAACCGAGGCGCCCACCAGGAACGCCGCGGATGACGGGTCGCCCGGCACCTGGATGTCGAAGGGTTCGATGCGCCCTCCGGGCCGGAACTCGATCCACCCGTCCCGCTCGACGACGTCGTAGCCGAAGGCGCGGAGCAGGCGCTCGGTGTGGTCGCGCGACCGCCCACTCGGCTCCCGCAGGTCCACCTCCACCTCGCCGGCCACGCCGGCGAGGAGGAGCGCGCTCTTGATCTGCGCGCTCGAGACCGGCATCGCGTAGCGGATCGGCCGCAGCGGGCCCCCGCGGATCGTGAGCGGCAGCCCGTCGCCGGCCCGCTCCTCGAACCGCGCGCCCATCTCCGCGAGCGGCAGGGTGACCCGGCGCATCGGGCGGCGGCGCAGCGAGGCGTCGCCGGTCAGGGTCGCGCGGAAGCGGTGGGCGGCGAGCAGCCCGAGCAGGAGGCGGGTCGTGGTTCCCGAATTGCCGCAATCGAGCGTCCGCTCGGGTGCGCGAAAGCGGCCCCGGCTCGTGATGGTGAGCACGCCGCTCTCACGGAGCGGCGAGATCGTCGCCCCCAGCTGCCGCAGGACGCGCGCGCTGGACCGGGCGTCCAGGGAGGTGAGCGCACCCCCCACGTGGCTCACCCCCCGGCCAAGCGCCGCCAGCAGCAGCGCCCGGTGAGTGATGCTCTTGTCCCCGGGAGCCCGAACCGTGCCGGCGACCTTCATCGGTCGAGTCCGCGTCGGAACTCGCGGGCGGTCTCCAGATACAGCTCGAGGCCTTCCCGATCGCCTGCCTCGATCAGGCGCCGCAGCTCGGCCACGCTCGTTTCGACACTGGAGAGCGCCTCGACCAGCGCGTCTCCGTTTTGCAGCAGAATGTCGAGCCACATCTCCGGACTGCTCGCGGCGAGGCGGGTCGTGTCCCTCGCACCGCTGCCATACGACACCCCGCCGAGCCTTCGGTGAGCCAGCGCCTTCGCGAGCGCGACGGCTACCGCCTGCGGCAGGTGGCTGGTCCAGGCCAACTGCCGGTCATGGGCGGCGGCATCGATGAGGATCGGTTGCGCCTCGAGAACGTCCTCCCAGAATCGCATGACCCGCCGGGCGGCCCGGGCCCCCTCGCTGGACGCGCTTTCGCACACATAGACCACACACCCCCGCAGGCGATCGGGACGGGCGGCGCCGAATCCCGAGTCGTGGGTCCCTGCCAGGGGATGGGAGCCGGCGAAACGGTCCCCGATTCCGCTGCTGGCGGCCCGAGCCATGACCGGCGCCTTGACGCTGCAGACGTCGGTCAGCGTGGCTCCAGGGTCGAGAAACCGAGCCAACCGGCCGATGAGATCGAGGGTAGGACCGGGCGGGACGGCCAAGACCACCAGCTCCGCGCCGCGCACGGCCTTGGCCGGCGTATCGGCGATCTCGGAAACCGCAGCGGCCTTGAGGGCGGCCACTCCCTCGCCCCGGATCGGGGAGTATCCCGTCACCCGACCGATCCCCGCGAGGCGGGCCTGCCAGGCGAGCGATCCCCCGATCGCGCCGAGGCCGATGACCGCCAGCGAGGATGGGCGCACGTATCAGGAGCCGTTCAACTTCGACGCGCAGCGCATGCGACCGCCCGACGATGAGGCGGCTGCGGCCGCCGTGAGTGAACCCGGGATCGGTCCGCAACGTACTGATATGACAATCGATTCTCAACGCGCTTCCGCGCGCGCCGACACCAGGTGCGGAGGGCCGCCGCCTGGACCCCGTAGCCTCCACCGATCGGGATCACACCGAGGCAGCCGGTGCAGATTCGCCCGGTCGAGAGAAGCAGGCGCGATGGCGTAGTTTTTGCCCCTCGAGTGCGAACCGTGGCAAAGATTCTGGTGGTCGAGGACAGTCCCGACAACATGAAGTTGTTCCGTACTCTCCTGGCTCTCAAGGGCCACGAGGTCACGGAGTTATCGGGTGGTGACGGCCTGCTCGAGACGATCGCCGCGACCGGGCCGGGAACTGGTCCTGATGGATATCCAGCTGCCGGTGAAGACGGGTTCGCATTGCTGGCCGAGATCCGCAAATCGCCCCACGGGAAGGTCCGGATTCTCGCGCTCACCGCGCACGCAATGAGCGGCGACCGGGAGCGGGCCCTCCAGGCCGGCTTCGACGGGTACATCACGAAGCCTATCGACATCCGACGATTTCCCGAGCTGGTCGAGCGGGCCCTTGCCGGCGAGTCGATCTCGCAATGACTCGGGGAATCACACTTCAGCGGGCGTGGTGGCGATGACCAACGAATCGACTGGAACCGCACCGGTGTCGAGCGCTTCGCCGCAGAAGCAGGCGCTGCTCGAG
>JACDHV010000363.1 GCA_013820855.1 Gemmatimonadales bacterium
GCGGTACGCGTCAGGTAGCCGAGTAGCAGGACCACGGCATCGAGGTCGGTGGCCGCCACCCGGACGGCCTGTCCGCGCTCGAGGAAGAGGTCGAGCACGCCGCCCCGCGTGCCCGCGACCATCGTGCCGAGGCCGGCGGCCGCCGGCGCCAGATACAGGCCGTAGGAAGGGGTCAGCGCCTCGAGGTCGGCCACGAGCCGCCGGGCCGCGGCAGCCGAGCCGCGCAACGCGGTGGCGGCATCTTCGGCGCCGAGGCGCTCGGCGAGTCGACCGTGGTGACGCTCCACGTCGCGGGCGCGTACGCACAGCTCTCGCAGTCCCCGGTTCTCCGTGGGGTGGAGGTCGGGCACGGACCGAACCGCCCCACCGCCGGCCGATCCCGAGGAGCTCACTAGGTCCCGCGGCCGGTCTTCGTCTGGAGCTCGTCGATCCGCTTCGAGGCGTCCGACTTGGAGAGGCTCGGATCGAAGGACTCCCCGGCCTCCTCGGCGAGCGTCCGCAGGTAGGAGGCCTGCGCTCCGGTCATCGGCTCCTCGCCGGTCGTCCAGGTGTCGGGATCCTTCTCGGCGTTCGAGGAGGGATTGACCTTCGGGTTCTCCTGCGTCATGGGCGGTTCCTCACGGAGGGGACGGGACGTATTGGCGGCCGCACGCGTCGGAGTGCCGCGGCACGGGTCGAGAGGCAAGCCTAGAATCGGGCCCGCGCGGAGCTACCCGCACCGTCGCGGGGGCGTGGTCTAGTGGTTAGGACGCCGGCCTTTCAAGCCGGAGAACGCGGGTTCGATCCCCGCCGCCCCTACTTCGCCCGCCCGGGCGGCGGTGGCTCCCACGGTCAGTCCGAAGGCGATCGCGCCGAGGATCATTCCCCCGATGTGGCCAAAGAGGGCTCCGGCCACCGCCAGGACCAGTCCGCTGAGCCCCGCCGCGAGGACGGTGCGGAGCAGCGCGAGCCGGAGGAACCCGCCGGTGAGCAGCGAGCAGACGAGCCAGGTACCCGGCCCGACGATGAAGCCGTTCTGCGCGAAGAAGTCCTGCGAGACCGGCAGCTTCAGGGTGATCACGAAGCCGATGCTCACGATCAGCATCTGCACGGAGGTGGCGACCAGGGCGCGATACGGGCTCATCAGCCCCCCAATCGTACGGGAGCGCCTCCCGGGTGCACCGACGGACCTAGACTCGCGGGCGCGCCGCCTCGAGGCGGCCGCGGGCGGTTAGCTCAGTTGGTCAGAGCGCCTGCCTTACAAGCAGGAGGTCGCCCGTTCGAGCCGGGCACCGCCCACTGGACCCGCCGAGCGGCTCGAACGCCCAGTAACGGACCACCCGGCCGGACGTCTACGCTGGCCCCGAGGATGTCCTCCCCCGCCGCAGCCACCCAGGTAGGCCTGGAAGGCCAGGTCGCCGCGAGCGTGGTCGCCTTGGTGGAAGCCGACCAGGCCCCGATCCTCGCCCGCTCCTTCTACCCCGCCGAGGGTTCCCCGAGCCCGATCACCGCCTCGCTCGCGCACGTTCCCGAGGTTCTCGAGGCCACGCTCCCGTTCGTCGGCCGCATCCTCGGCCCGACCGCGATCGATGCTCGCACCAAGGAGATCGTCATCGTTCGGACCTCGGCGCTCATGGAGTGCCGCTACTGCGTCGAGACTCACTCCGTGGTGGCGCTCGACTGCGGGCTCTCCCGAGAGGAGGTGCGCGCTCTGCGGGGCGAGGGTGACATCGAAGCGGTCTTCACCGATCCGGGCGAGCTCGCACTCCTCGCGTGGGTGGACGCGGTGGCCCTCGGTCGCGGAGCGGTCCCCGAGGAGATCACGGCCCGTGCGAAGGGGGCCATGGGAGACCCCGAGCTCGTCGAGCTCACGCTGGTGGCCGCGACCACGCTCATGCTCAATCGCTACTGCTCGAGCCTCGGGCTTCCCACCGGCGCGGCGACCCTCTCCCGCCTCCACGAGGAGGGCCTCGCATGAGTCCCATCGCCGAGCAGATCGCGAGTGGGGCGATCGGCGAGCGGCTCTGGTTC
>JACDHV010000189.1:0-4783 GCA_013820855.1 Gemmatimonadales bacterium
TGGTTCCCTTCACGGTGGCGGCGGACTGCGGCGTCGCCGCGATGATGACGGCCCACGTGGCGTATCCCGGACTCGATCCATCCGGTGTCCCGGCCACGCTCTCCTCCGGCATCATGAACGAGCTGCGCCGCACGCTCGCTTTCGACGGCCTGGTCGTGACCGACGCCCTCATCATGGACGGCGCTCTGGTGGGCCGCCGGGAGTCGGACGCGGCGGTGGAGGCGATTCGGGCCGGGGTGGACCTGCTCCTCTACCCCAAGGACCCCAGGCGCGTGCGCGACTCCCTGGCGAGCGCCGTGGAGAGCGGCGCGCTGCCGCTCCCCCGGATCGAGGAGGCCATGCGCAGGTACGAGCGCGCCCTCGCCGCCGCCACGCGGTCCACGCCTCCCGTGCGTCGGGGCCCGTACGATTCGGCGGACAGCCTGGCTGACGCCATGCTCCGTCAGGGCATGGTGCGTGGGGACGCGCCACGGCTCACGGGACCGATCGATCTGGTGGTGGTGGACGACGATGTGGGCGGTCCCTATCCGCCGGGATCCACGGATTACACGGCCAGGCTCCTGGGACCCGAGCTGGTGGACCGGTACGGCGGCGGGTCCCGCGTGGTCCTGGTGTTCGCCGAGCCGCGGGCGTGGAAGGGAAGAGCCGGACTCGGCGAGGTCTCGCGCGAGGCGCTCGCGAGCGGCGCGTCGGACGCCGACCTGGTCGTGCTCTTCGGACATCCGAGACTGGCCGAACAGATTTCCAGCGACGCGCCGGTCCTGCTCGCGTGGCATCGCCAGCGGCTCATGCAGCAGGCGGTCGGCCGGTGGATCGGCGAGCGGCTCAATCCTTCGCCGCCGCGCCCCTGACCCAGGGCAGCAGCGCGAACGCGGGCAGGGCGAGCGCGAAGGTCAGCAGGAAGTAGGATGCGTATCCCATCCGCTGGGTCAGAATCCCGGACACCGCGGCTGCGCCGATTCCCCCCACCCGGTAGAGGGCGGTGAGGAGCGCGAACTGGGTGGCGGCGTACTTGCGGCAAGACAACGTCATCAGGAATGTGAGGAATGCCGCGGTGCCGAGCCCCGCGGTGAATTGCTCGACGATCGCCGCGGAGTACATCAGGGGCACCGTCGCGCCGCCGACCGCGGCCGCCCAGTACGTCAGGTTGCTGAGCGCCTGGACCAGACCCAGGACCCACAGGGCCCTGAAGGTGCCGAGCCGGCGAATCACCTCGCCACCGAGCAGAGCGCCCACGATGGAGGCGCCGACGCCGAGGGTCGTCTGCACCCAGCCGATCTGCTGGACTGTGTAGCCGCTGTCCACCCAGAACGGCTTCACCATGGGGGTCAGCGCGAGATCGCCGAGCTTGAACGTGAGGACGAATAGCCCGGCCACCAGGATCTCGGGACGGGAGAGCAGCTCCCTGAGCGGCTCGATCCAGGACTCGTGGGCGTCGTGCTCCCGCCGCGCCTCCGGCATCGCGCTCGTGAGGACCGCGGTCATCGCGAAGAGTGTCGCACCCGCCAGGAACACCGCGGTCCACCCCAGCCGGCCCGACGCGGCGACGAGCACCCCGCCCGCTACGATCATCCCGACGCGGTAACCCATCACCCGCGTGCCGTTGGCTGGTCCCAGCTCGCTCCGATCCATGATCTCGATCGTGTACCCGTCGACCGCGATGTCCTGTGTCGCGGAGAGGGCCACGAGAGTCAGGAGCAGCACGAAGAAGGTCGGGCCGACGGACGCGCCCCCGGTGGCGAGCAGAACGAGCGACACCGCGAGTCCGATCTGCGTGCCGGCGATCCATCGCCGCCGGGTGCCGAGCCGATCCACCGCCGGCGCCCACACGAACTTGAGCGCCCAGGGGAGCGCGAGCGTGCTCAGCAGACCAATCTCGGACAGGCTCGCCCCGTTGGCGCGGAGATAGACGGGAACGAGATCGTTGAAGAGGCCGAAGGGGAAACCCGAGGCCACCGAGAGGATGACGATCCATCCGAGCCGGCTTCGAAGCGGAGCGGCGACCGCGGGCTCGGAGGTCTCCCGCTCAGCGACTGTCACTCCGGTGTCAGAGCCGGTATCAGAGGAGGGCGGTGAGGATCAACGCGATGAGCACGAGCAGCGCGGCGACGACCACCAGGTCCCGTGAGCGCTTCGCCGGCTCACCGGTGCCCGCCACCGCGGCCGGTGGCGCCGGCGGGGGCTCCGGCGCCGGTGCCGGTGCCGACTCGGCGATCTCGTCCTCGGAGACATGGTAGACCTGATAACCGGCGTCGTCGGCGGAGCTCGGTTCCGGCAGGCTCTCGCCGTCGAACCTGGCCGCCACCACCGTCACGTTGTCCGGCCCGCCACGCTCGTTCGCGAGGTTGATCAGCGCGCTGCAGAGCGAGGGCAGATCCCTGCTTCGGGCCACCATCTCCGAGAACTCCTCGCGCTTCACCACGCCGGAGAGTCCGTCGGAGCAGAGGATGAGCGTGTCATCGCGGCGGAGTCGCTGCCGGCTCAGGTCCACCTTGATTCGCGGGTCCGGGCCGAGCGCCTGAAGAATGATGTTCCGCCGCTCGCTGTGTTCCGCCTCCTCCTCCGTCAGCTCGCCGGCGTCTACCAGCCGCTGGGTGAGCGACTGATCCCGGGTGAGCTGGAAGGTCGTGCCGTTCCGGATCAGGTAGCCTCGGCTGTCGCCGATCTGCGCGAGGTAGAGCTCGTCGCCGAATATGCCCGCCGCCGTCACCGTCGTGCCCATGCCCCGCACATCGGGATGCTCCCGGGCGTAGGCATAGATCTGCTGGTTGGCGAGCTCCACCGCCTCCTTCATGCGAAAGGCGAACCGGCCGGCGGAGACTTCCGCATCCTCCGCCCAGACCGTGGAGAGGTGGCGGTGGATGATGTCGGCCGCCATGGCGCTGGCCACCTCCCCTGCGGCCGCTCCGCCCATGCCGTCGGCCACCATGAAGAGCGAGCCGCGGGCGCCCACGGCGTGGTCGCGTACCTCGGGGTGCAGGCTGGCGTTGCCCGTAGTGAGGTCGGCAACCAGGAACGTGTCTTCGTTGTGCTCGCGGGTGAGCCCCAGATCGGTCTTACCGAAGACGGAGACACGGACCGGTGCCCTGGTCACACGCCCTCCGGCGAAGCACGAGGCCTCTCGAGGCCGTCTGCGGGGGTGCGGCTGGCGACGGCGAGAGTCACTCGGGTGAGGCCCTCCAGAGTTCCATATGATGACGTGGTGCCACGAATCTAGGGAGAGGTTCGGAGAGCGTCAACGTCCGCATGGCGTAAGTTATAGCCAATATGTACCTTGCAACCATGGATTTCGCTCGTCGCCCCGGCGCGGTCGCGCTGCTGCTGGGGCTTGCGGCGTGCGGCAGCTCCGCCGGCTCGCCGCCCGCCGCCCATCCCGACGCAGGCATGCGTGCAGGCATGCGCGCCGATACCACCGCCCCCGAGCCTACCGAGCCCGCCTCCACCCTTCCCGAGGTGCCCGTGGCACGCGGCCCCCTCGCCATCCGCGTCGTCTATCCGCCAGCCGGTGCCGTGGTGCGTACCAGGGACTCGAGCTTTCTGCTGGGCTCCGTGGGGACAGGGGCCGCGAGCCTCACCATCAACAGCTATCCCGTGCGCGTGTGGCCCAATGGGGCCTGGCTGGCGTGGATTCCGTTTCCGCCCGACACCCTGATGCGCTTTCGCATCGCCGCGCGCACCGATGCCGATTCGTCGGTGCTCGACTACACCCTGCGCCGGGCCGGCTGGGAGCCTCCTCGGGGGCCGGAACTGTGGCTCGACTCGGCATCGCTCAGCCCGAGGGGCCGCGTCTGGTGGCCCGCCGGGGAGTTTCTGCCGCTGTCGGCGCGAGCGAGCGAGGGTGCCGAGGTGCGACTGCGACTCCCCGACGGAACCGTGATTCCCCTCCTTCCGGAGTCGCGTTTGGAGGCGATCCCCGAGGCCATCCGGGCCTTCGATCGCGACACGGCCAACCTGGTCACCCCGCTACGCCGGGACCGCTACGCCGGCGTCCTGCGCGGCCGCGCGATCGGTCCCGGTCCAGGACCCGTGCTGCCGCATCTCTCGCCTGCCCCGGTGGCGGCCGGGCTGCTCCCGGATTCGTTGAGGTGGGGCGTGGCCGAGGCCATCCGGGGCTCCGACACCCTGCGGGCGCGGTGGCCACTGCAGGTCGGTCTGCTCGACACGCTGCCCCTCATCGCAGCGCTGGACGACGATACGGCAGGCACCGGCCTCACGGATGGCGTTGTGGCAGGACGCGCGGTTCCTGGTGGGACCTACCACTGGTTCTTTCCCTTCGGCACCCGGGCACCCGTCAGCGGGCGGCTCAACGACGATCTCCGGCTGCGCCTCGCCCCCGAGGTGGAGGCATGGATCCCCGCGGTGGAGGCGCGGCCGGCCGCGGGGCTCACCGCGGTCCCCGCCGTCATCGGATCGGTGAGGCTCACGCCGATGCAGGACCGGGTTCGAGTCCGGGTGCCGGTGAGCCATCGAGTTCCTTTCAAGGTGACGGAGGCCGACCGCACGCTCACCCTGCACCTCTACGGCGCTGTCGGCGACGTCAACTGGATCCAATACGGCGCCCACGATACGCTGGTGCGGCGGGCGGCCTGGGCCCAGGAGAGCCGGGATCAGGTGACGCTCACCCTCGAGCTGGCCCGAAGCCTCTGGGGCTACCAGGCTCGGTGGGAGCGGACCGATCTCCTTCTCGACGTGCGGCGCCCCCCGGCCCTGGATCGGGGCGGCTCGCTCAAAAACCGACTGATCGCCGTGGATCCGGGCCATCCACCCGGTGGCGCCACCGGGC
>JACDHV010000189.1:4793-6674 GCA_013820855.1 Gemmatimonadales bacterium
GGGCCGACCGGCCTGCGTGAGGCGGAGGCGAACCTCGCCATCGGCCTCGAGCTGAAGCGCCTCCTGGAGCAGGAGGGCGCGCGGGTGTTCATGACCCGCTCCGATGACGTGCCGCTCGAGCTCTGGCCGCGTGTGGACCTAGCCGAGCGTGCGGGCGCGGACCTCCTCGTCTCGGTGCACAACAACGCGTTGCCCGACGGCGTGAACCCCTTCACGAACAACGGGGCCAGCGTGTACTACAACCAGCCCCGCAGCGTGCCGCTCGCGCGAGCGATCCAGGCGGCGCTGGTGCGGCGGCTCGGGGTGCGCGACCTCGGTATCGGTCGCGGGGACCTGGCCCTGGTGCGCACGACCTGGATGCCCTCGGTCCTGACGGAGGGACTGTACATGATCGTGCCCGACCAGGAGGCGGCGCTCCGGTCGCCGCGCGGGCAGCGCCTGTACGCCGAAGCGGTGCTGGACGGCATCCGCGGCTTCTTGCGCGAGCGCGCCCTCGAGCCATAGCCTTCCATGTGGGCCGGCAGCCGGCCGGGGCGTCTCCTTGTTTCGAATCCCAGCCTCCGCCGTGCCCCAGGAAGAGTCGGAATGAGGATTGCGCAGATGCCCGCCCCGCTTCACCGTCCCACCGCGACCCGCGGAACCCGCTTCCGACCGCGACGAATGGTCGCGACGCTCTTCGTCGTCCTCCTCCAAAGTGCGGCGGCCCGGCCGCTGCCGGGGCAGGAGCCGGCCGATCGCGCCGAGTTGGAGCGGTTCCGCGACTCCATCGCCGCGACGGTTGACTCCACGGGTCTGCTGGCTCTCGAGAAGCGGCTCATCGCGCAGGCGAAGGCCGATCGCAGCAATGCCATGACGCACCTCCGCCTGGGCTTCCTCTCCCTCCGGCTGGGCGACCTCGGGGGGCAGTCGCATTATGAGGACGCTGCGTCCGAGTTCCAGTGGGCCATCGATCTCCAGCCCACCTGGCCCTACAGCTGGTACGGCATGGGGTTCGCCGAGTACGGCGTGGGGGACTCGCAGATCTCATTCGTCACCGGCATCAAGACGATGCTCGGCAAGGACGCGCTCACCCGCGCCGCGATGGCATTCGCCAAGTCGGCCGAGGTGGATCCCAGCTTCGACCGCGGCCTGGTGGACCTGGCCAATACCGCGCTGCGACAGCGGGTCAACATCAAGCTCGGCGTGGCGCTCGACGCATTGCGAAAGGCCGCTTCGACCGAGGCCGCGACGCACCCGGAGGTCCTCCTTGCGCGGGGGCGCGTCGAGCGCGAGGTGGGCGACGGGGACTCCGCCCTCGCCGCGTTCCAGGCTTACGTGAGCAAGGGGCCCAATCGCAGCCTCGGGCTTCTGGAGGTCGCGCGGACTCTGTTCCTGCTGGGGCGCTTCGACGGCGTCGCTCCCTACTTCGAGGCCGCCGCCTCCGACGATTCCGTCACGGTCGCGGGCTACCGCGCCGACCTGGCGACAATCGCGTCGGACAGCGTGATGGGGGAGTTCGACCGCACCTCCGGCCCGCGCCGGGCCGACTATCTCACGCGCTTCTGGAGCGAGCGAGACCGCACCGAGCTTCGGGCGGAAGGTGAGCGCCTCCGCGAGCACTACCGCCGCCTCTTCTACGCCCGCAAGAACTTCCAGCTCACCTCGCTCAACCGCCATTACGACATCGTCGAGCGGTACCGCTCGGGAAGTCGCGACTTCGACGACAGGGGCATCATCTACCTCCGGCACGGCGAGCCGAGCAGCCGGGCCAGCTATGCCGCTCCGGGGCTCGAGCCCAACGAGTCGTGGCGTTATGCCCGTCCCGAAGGCGACATGATCTTCCACTTCATGGCGCGGGAGGACGTGCAGGACTACAAGCTGGTCGAGAGCCTCTTCGACGTG
>JACDHV010000190.1 GCA_013820855.1 Gemmatimonadales bacterium
CGGTAGAGCTGGTAAAGGCCGGCGCCCAGCACGGCGGCGGCGGCGAGCCAGACCAGCAACTGGCCGCCCGGCAGGTTGAGCGCGCGGGCGGCGAGCTCCTCCGAGCCCTGCCCACCGCCGCCGCCGCCGGAGCCGGTCACCAGGCGGAACGCGGTGACGGCGAGCGCGGCGTGCGCCAGTCCGCGGAGCGCGCTTCCCACCCGGCCGGCGATGCCCTTCAGGCCTCCACCGCGACCCTCGGCGTCGGTGACGGCGTCCACCACCCGCCACACCGCGTAACCGGCGAGCCCCGCCGCGATGACGAACAGCATGGCGTTGCCGAACGGCGCGCGCACCACCTCCCGGAGCGCGCCGCCGAGGTCGGTGGTGCGTCCGCCGCCGCCGAGCGCGGCCCGGGCGGCCAGCACTCCGACCGTCGCGTACAGCAGCGCCTTCGCCAGGAAGCCGATGCGGGCGAGGAGGACGATCCAGGGGGCGACCTCATGGGCCGCGTCCTCGAGTTGTCGTGCGGCAGAGCCGCCTGCCTGCGGGAGAGTCATGCCACAACCTGCCCGCCGCCTGCCCGCGCCGCCGTGACGGAGGTCGCAGGAATCGGAGATGGCCTCTCCGCATCCGGCAGAGCAGATTCTGCTGGACGTTCCCAGCTTCTCAACTGGATTCCCCGGCGCTGGGGCCTACCATGGGCGCCTACCATGGGCGCCGTGCGCAGGCCACCGCGCCGCATTCCATTCGACAGGAGACCGATCATGCCGACGATCACCATGGTGGACGGCACCGAGATCTACTACAAGGACTGGGGCAAGGGGCAGCCGGTCGTCTTCAGCCACGGCTGGCCGCTCACCGCGGACGCGTGGGAGGACCAGATGCTGTTCCTGGCCGATCACGGGTACCGCTGCATCGCCCACGACCGCCGCGGCCACGGCCGCTAGAGCCAGCCGTGGGACGGGAACGAGATGGACACCTACGCCGACGACCTCGCGGCGCTGGTCCAGGCCCTCAACCTCAAGGACGCGATCCACGTCGGCCACTCGACCGGCGGTGGCGAGGTCGCCCGCTACATCGGGCGGCACGGGACCAAGCGCGTCGCCAAGGCGGTGCTGATCAGCGCGGTCCCACCGATCATGCTCAAGACCGAGGCCGACCCGGGCGGACTGCCCATCGAGGTGTTCGACCAGATCCGGGCCGGAGTGCTGGCCGACCGCTCGCAGTTCTTCAAGCACCTCGCGACGCCGTTCTACGGCGCCAATCGACCCGGCTCGAAAGTCTCGCAGGGTATGCGGGACTTCTTCTGGCTCCAGGGGATGATGGGCGGGCTCAAGAACGAATACGACTGCATCAAGGCATTCTCCGAGACCGACTTCACGGCCGACCTCGGAAAGTTCGACGTGCCGACTCTCCTCATCCACGGCGACGACGACCAGATCGTGCCGATCGACGCGGCCGCCCGGCGGACGGTCGAGCTGGTCGAGGGTGCGCGGCTGGTGGTGTACGAGGGCGGCGACCACGGAATCTGCTCGCCCAGAAGGATCGGGTGAACCAGGATCTGCTCGCGTTCTTCCAGGAACCGGTGTCCGCCCGCCAGGACGCGGTCGCCGCGAGGGGACCGGCCGGAGTTGACATCGAGATCGAGCTGACGGTCAAGCCGCCATTCCTGGTGACGCAGCTCGCCGTGCGGGCGCTGTTCGTCTGGGTGGGGCGGGCGGCATGGAAGGGCTTCGGGGCCGAGGCGCGCGTGCCGGCGGCTGGACAGGGATGCCCAGCCGCCACAGAGGCGTTACCGCAGGTTGAACCGCGCGCCGACCATGACCGGGATGTACTGGAGACCGCTGCCGGTGGCGAAGACGTTGTGGAACCGGCCCTCCGCGAACAGACCGACCCGGCCGAACGCGTAGGTGACCCCGAGACCGCCGTTCACGCCGAAGTCACTCTCGCTGTCGCCCGCTACGGCGGGCACGTCGTCGCCTCGAGCTTGTAGTTGTAGATCCGACGCCCGCGAGCAGGTAGGGGCGGAGGCTGGCGCCGGCGCCCATCGGCAACTCCACCAGGCCGCTCAGGTTGGCGTTGAGGAAGCGGTAGCGCACAGCCAGATCGCCGCCGGCCGGGTCACAGGCCGAGGTGCAGAAGCGATTGTAGGCTCCATCCACCCGCAGGCCGAAGCTCCTTCCCGAAGGGACCCATTCGACACCCGCGAGCGCGGTGCCGCCACCGGCTTCGGCGTCGCCTCCAGTCGCGTCGCAGCGTGACGACCCAAGAGGCGGTGAAGCGAGGGTGAAGATCCTTTTAGAGGAAGCCGGCTGCTCGTCAGGACAGGACGTTCGAGACGGCCTCGATCAGGCGCTCCGGCGGAAAGGGCTTGGCCAGAAAGGGGCCGAAGTCCTCGTTGTATTCGGCCACCGGCCCGAAGCCGCTGACGAAGAGAAAGCGCGAGGCGAGGCGGCGGGAGAACAGCAGCTCGGCCAGCTCCGCGCCTCCCATCGGGTCCATGCGCAGGTCGGTCACCACCAGATCGGGTGGCCGCGGCAACCGTTCGGCCAGCGCGATGGCATCGGGGCCGCTGCCGGCCCTGTGCACCGCGTACCCCGCCTGGAGGAGCGCGCGGGCCATCATTTCGAGGATGACCGCCTCGTCGTCGACCACGAGCACGACAGGCGAGAGCGGCGACGTCGGGGGAGTGGTCAAAAGGCGCACACCGGTCGGAGACGTACGAAATGTACCTCTCGCCTTGCGGGCCGCGACCGGCCTCTGCATTCTGGAGCCACGGGCGGTGATCCACGCCCAACCTCGGCGGCCCTCCCCCAGCGGGGGCCCATGGAGAGGCAAAGGGGGGCATACTTCCGGATCCGCATCGCTAGTGCCTTTGCGTCGCCACGGCGCCGCGGCTGGGGAGCGTGCCCGTGGCCCGACCAAAGGACCATGCGATGCCCACCGACAAGGACCTCAAGCGCCTCGTGCGCGCCCGGATGACCCGGACGGGTGAAGCCTACACCACCGCCCGCGCCGCCCGCCCCGCCCCCGCCCGACTATGCCACGCTCGCCGGCATGAGCGACGCCGCCATCCAGGCGAAGACCGGCTGCACGTGGAAGCGCTGGGTGTGGGCGCTCGACAAGGCCGGTGCCCACGACTGGTCCCACCGCGCGATCGCCGCGCACGTGCGGGAGAAGTACGAGGTGCCGAGCTGGTGGACCCAGGCCGTGACGGTGGGCTACGAGCGGATCAAGGGCCTGCGCGAGATCGGGCAGCGGCGCGGCGGAGAATTCGAGGCCGGCAAGAGCAAGGTGTTCCCGGTGCCGCTCGGCCGGCTCTACCCGGCCTTCCACGACGGCTGCATCCGCCGGCGCTGGCTCGGCGACGTGCGGCTCACCGTGCGCACCGCGATCCCGGACAAGTCCATGCGCCTCACCTGGCCGGACGGTACGCCGGTCGAGCTGTACTTCCTCGCCAGGGGCGCCGCGAAGAGCCAGGTGGCGGTGCAGCACCGCAGGCTCGCCGACAAGGCTGCGGTCGAGCGGATGAAGACGTACTGGGGGGAGCGGCTGGCCGCGCTCCAGGAGATGCTGGCGCCGCCCGACCGGGGCCGCCGGTGATGGCATGATGGGTGCGCGGTCGCCTCCTACCCATTATTGATCCGGAGACATGGCCATGACCCGCGCCCTCACGCCCCTGATCCTGCTCCTCGCGCTCGCGAGCGCTGCGAGTGCCCAGGCCCCCGCCGCGGACGGCTCGCGCGTGGAGGACACCCTGCGGGCAGGGAGGCACGCGGGTCAGTTCGCCATCGGCATGAGCGCCTGGCCGGTCGGCTCCTACTGCTCGGGCCCCATGTCGGCGGCGATGCAGCAGGTGCATCCGCGGGAGGTGCTGCGGCGGGTCCAGCTCGCGGCCCGCTGCGGCGTCCGGCTGGTGCTGGTGCCTCCGCGGCGGCTCCTCACCGAGGGAAGGGAGGCGAACGGCCTCTTCTCGGTGGAGAGCGCGAAGCGTCTCACCGACCAGTTCGCCAGGGAGCTGCCGCCCGACACGCTGCGGAAGTACCGCTCCACCATCCTCGGCTTCAACCTCGCGGACGACTACGGCTGCACCCGCTGCTGGGGCGGAAAGGCGATCACCCAGGCCCAGATCGGCGAGTGGGCGGCCTACGCCCGGACGAAGCTGCCCGGCGTCCCGCTGGGCGTGCGGGTGGTGCCCGAGTGGGTGGCGCGAGACTCCACGCTGGCGCCGCTGCTGGACTACGCCTGGGCGCAGTATCACACCCGCAAGGGCGACGCGAAGTCGTTTTACGACAAGGCGGCGACCACCTCGCAGCGGCTGGGACTGCGGGTGATCATGGGCGTCAACGTGAAGGACTGTTACGGCGTCGGGACTGATCCATGCTCGGCGGAGGACCTGGTGCGCTACGGACGGATGGCGCTGGGCCATCCGGCGAGCTGCGCGTTCATCAACTGGCGCTACGACGAGGGCACGTACGGGCGTCCCGAGATGCGAGAGGTGTGGCAGGGGCTGGTGGAGCAGGCGAGGAAGCGGGGGGCGGAGGAATGCCGGAGGGAGGGCGCAGCGGGGTAGCCCTTCGGCGTGAGCCTATCCCTGGAACGAAGGCCGCCCGAGGGCGGCCTCCTGAAGACCTGGATCATTCTACCTTGATGTAGATGTTGTCCGTGTGCGGCACGCCCTCGAAAACCCAATCGAGCCGATCATTGTACTTCCGCCGCGCGGCCGAATCCGGGACCACCTTCCGGCGGGCGGCAGCAAGTCCGAGCGTGGTATCCTCGATGGCAGCCCACGATTTCCATGTCGTTACCTGCACTGCAGTGTACTCCCCCGCCCAGCGATGCAGCAGCCACATATTGTCGATGATGCCACCCATGCGCTTGGCTTCGGCCATAGCGGGCGCATCCTCCTTGAGCAGCTTCCTCAGGCTGTCGACCCGCTCGAACGGCACTCGATGCTCGGTCGTGGTGACGTACGTCTGCGCTGCGCCTATCGAGGGCACGAGCAGAGACAGCAGAACCACGGGAACCAACAGGTGGCGCGACATAGGACCTCGGGTCGAAGTGTGAGGGACCTTCCATGAAGCCACGACCATACAGGCGCTGACCGGGCACGTTGACGCCGCGCCCTCGAACCATCGAGTGAGCGAACGGCCACGCATCGGTAGAGCCTCCGAGGCGGGAACCGTTTTGGACTGGAAATGGGACTGATTCGGGTGTGAACGCCCCAGAGAGTACCGGTGAGTACTCGTTTGCGCCAGTGCACGGCGTAGCCCTTCGGGCGGACCTGCTTGAGATCCGCTTGACGCGCACCTCCCTATGTCACCGGGCGACGGCGTCTCGCGCCGGACCAGCCAAGGCCGGCTGGTCAGGCAGGGGCCTCACCCACGGAGTCCGGTATGACGCGGCGACTCGGCACCCACCTGGCCACGGTCTGCGTGGCCCTTCTCGGCTGTAGCGAGGAGGTCACATCCCCCACGATGGAGCCCGAACCGGGGGCCGCCGGTCTCGCGGCGTCGGCGTTCCAGCAGGTGAGCGCGGGCTCCCACCACAACTGCGGTCTGACCGGGGCCGGCAAGGCCTATTGCTGGGGGTCGAACCAGCGCGGGCAGATCGGCGACGGCACCACCACCGACCGGTCGAGACCGGTGGCCGTGGCGGGCGGGCTCACCTTCCGGCAGATCAGCGCCGGCAACTTCCACACATGCGGCGTCACCCCCAAGGACCGGGTGTACTGCTGGGGCGGCAACCTGGAGGGTGAGATCGGCGACGGATCGACCGCGGAACGCCGGCGCCCGGTTCTCGTGGCCAGCGGCCGCCGCTTCCGGGACGTGCGGGCCGGCACCCTGACGACCTGCGCCGTCACCACGGACGATCTGCCCTTCTGCTGGGGCGCCAACTACACGGGTCAGGTGGGCGACGGCACGACCACCCGCCGGCTCATCCCCCGGAGGGTCTCCGGCGGCCTCCGGTTCCGCCGTGTCGTGCCCAGCGCCGAGCACACCTGCGGGGTGACGACGGGCGGCAGGGCCTACTGTTGGGGAAGCAACCTGTTCGGCCGGCTGGGCGACGGCACGACGATCCACCACCTGAAGCCGGTCCCGGTCTGGGGCAACCAGCTGTTCCGCCAGGTCAGCACCGGCGACAACCACACCTGCGGTGTGGATACCCATGGCCTGGCGTCCTGCTGGGGCCGGAACTTCTACGGACAGCTCGGCGATGGCACTCAGGTCAATCGGACGATACCCACGCCGGTGCAGAGCGGTCTGTTCAAGGGCGTGGCACCCGGGGGGAACCACACCTGCGGCGTCGTGTCGGACTCACGCGTATTCTGCTGGGGACTGAATCTGACGGGGCAGATCGGCGATGGAACGACCACCAACAGGGTCTTTCCGGTGCCCGTCTCCGGGGAGCGGCGCGTGGAGACGGTGATCACCGGGCAAGCGCACAGCTGTGCCCTGTCGGCGGACGGAGCGGCGTATTGCTGGGGTGATGGCCAGCACGGGCCACTCGGCAATGGCGGGACGGCGAGGAGCCTGGTACCGGTGCGCGTGGCATCCGCGCCGTGACGATCGAAGAGCGGCGACCGGCGCGGGCGGTGGTGAGCACCGCCGGGGACAGTCGGCACAGGTGAGCGTTTACGGAAGGGGACGGCGG
>JACDHV010000191.1 GCA_013820855.1 Gemmatimonadales bacterium
GGCATGCGCCCAAAGGTGGAGGCCTGCATCCGGGCGGCCACCGGAGGGGTAGAGCGCACCCACATCATCGATGGGCGTGCTCCGGATGCACTTCTGCTCGAGGTCTTCACCGGCGCCGGCTGCGGCACGATGATCGTCGGGCGCAAGGAGAAGGCGACGTACCTCGGGGTGGATCTTGCCGGGTGAGCTGGAGCTGCTGAGCCGGCTCGTCGCGATCCCGTCGGTGAGCGGGGAGGAGGCGGCGGTGGCCGCCTTCGTCGAGGAGACCGCGCGCGGGTGGGGGCTCGACGCGGTGCGCGACGACAGCTCGGTGCGGATCGAGGTGCGGGGCCACGATTCCGGGCCGACGCTCGCGCTGGTCTCTCATCTCGACGTGGTGCCTCCGGGCGCCGGCTGGACCCGGGACCCCTTCACCCCCAGCGTCGAGGGCGACCGGCTCTACGGCCGCGGCTCGGGCGACGCCAAGGCCTCGGTCGCCGCGATGGTCACCGCCGCGAGGGACCTCTCGGGGGCCGACGGAATCGAGCGCGGCCGGCTGCTCGTCATCCTGGGCTACGGCGAGGAAACCAAGAACACCACGATGGAGCGCGCCGTCGAGCGGGCCGGGCCCATCGATGCGGCGGTGGTCGGCGAGCCGACCAACCTGCACATCGCCACGGCCCAGCGCGGTCTGATGATGGTGGATCTCGTCGCCCGCGGCGACCAGCGTCACGCCGGCTACGCCGCGTCGGACGGCGGATTCGTCAACGCGGTGCTGGTGCTGGCGCGCGATCTGCTCCGCCTGGACGGCCTCTTCGAGGGCCGCACCCATCCCGTACTCGGCCGCACGACCGCGACGCCCACCATGCTCGATGCCGGCGTCAGCCGGAACGTCACCCCGCCCCTCGCCACGGCCATTCTCGACATCCGGAGCACGCCCGACTGGACCCACGAGGAGATCGCGGCGCTGCTGCGGGAACGGCTCGACTCCGAGGTGGTCGTCACCTCGCGGCGCCTCGTGCCCTGCGAGACGCCGGCCGATTCCCGACTGCTCGCCGCCGCGGAGCGCGCGCGGCCCGACGCGGCACGGTTCGGGAGCCCGACCTGCTCCGATTGGGTCTTCCTCCGCCACGTCGACGCGATCAAGGCGGGGCCCGGCACCAGCAGGCGGTCGCACACACCCGACGAGTACGTGGATCTTCCGGAGGTCACCGCCGCGCGCGGCTTCTACGCGGGTCTCGCCCGCGAATACCTGGCGGGGCAGTAGCAGCGGTGCCGCCGCGAACGCTGTGGGGATCCGGCATCGGGCTCGACCGGCGGCTGCTGGACCAGACGGCCGCCGACGATCGTCCATGGGACGCCCGCCTCCTGCGCTGGGACGTGCTCGGCAGCCTGGGCCACATCGAAGGCCTTCGCGCCTCCCGGCTGCTCGGCGTGCGCGATCACGCGCGCCTTCGGCAGGGCCTGCGCCGTGCTCTGGCGGCGTTCGATCGCGGATCATTGGCCATGCGCCCCGACCAGGAGGACGTGCACACCGCCGTCGAGGAGTGGCTCACCCGGCGGCTTCCGGGGCTGGGCGAGCGGCTGCACACCGGGCGGTCCCGCAACGACCAGGTCGCCTGCGATCTCCGGCTCTATGTGAAGGATCGGCTCCTGGGGCTCCACAACGCCGCCCTGGATCTGACGGGCGCGCTGCTCGCCTTCGCCGCCCGGCACCGGCGCGTGCTCTGGCCGGGGTACACCCACCAGCGGCGGGCGATGCCTTCCTCGATCGGGCTCTGGGCCGGCGGGTACGCCGAGGGACTGCTCGATACCATCGAATCGCTGAGGGAGGTGTGGGTCCGGGTGGATCGCTCGCCGCTGGGAAGCGCCGCCGGTTACGGCGTCCCGCTGCCGCTCCGCCGCGAGGTCACGGCGAAGGCCCTCGGCTTCGCCGGGCTCGACCGCAACGTGGCGACGGTGCAGGGCGGTCGCGGCAAGCTCGAGGCGGCAGTCCTCTTCTGGTGCACCCAGGTGGGCCACGAGGTCGCCCGGCTGGCCCAGGACGTGATCCTCTACACCGCCGAGGAGTTCGGCTACCTGACGCTCCCGGCCGAGCTGGCGACCGGGTCGAGCATCATGCCGCACAAGCGGAACCCCGATCTCTTCGAGCTGACCCGGGGCCGCGCCGCCGCGCTCGAGGGCGATCTCGCCGCGGTGCTCCAGATCAAGTCCAAGCTGTCGAGCGGCTACCACCGCGACTTCCAGCTTCTCAAGGAGCCGTTGATGCGGGGCCTCGACCGCACCGAGGCAATGCTGGCAGCGCTGGCCGCTGCGGTGCCGCGCCTCGGCGTGGATCGGGAGCGCTGCGAGGCAGCGCTGGCCGGCGGCGCCCTCGCGACCGATGAGGTGATGCGCCGGGTGGAGGAGGGCTCCCCGTTCCGGAATGCCTACCGCGACGTGGCCGCCGCGCTCCGGCGGGGGGACGCGTTCGAGCCTCCGCCTGCATCGCGCATCGTCGCCCGGCGCCGCAGTACGGGCGGCCTCGGTGATCTCGGTCTGGAGGAAGCCCGGGCGCGAGCGCGCAGGGCGCGCCGCTGGGGCCAGCGGGAGCACGGCCGCTTTCAGCGGGCGATCGGGAAGTTGGCCGGCCGGAGGGGAACGAGCTTACGGGGTGGGAGGAAGACGAGGTGACTGCGGACAGGCGCAAGCGTCATCTCAAGATCCTGGAGCTGATCAGCACCAGGGCGATCCACACGCAGGAGGAGCTGGCGGAGGCGCTGTCCGCCACGGGATGGGACGTCACCCAGTCGTCGGTGAGCCGGGACATCGCGGCGCTCAGGCTGGTGAAGGTGGACGGCGCCTACCGGCGGCCGCCGCGTGGGGGCTCGGCGCGAGACCCGGACGAGCGGCGCATTGCCGAAGGCGTGCTGACCTGCGAGCCCGCCGGCGACGCGCTCATCGTGCTGCACACGCCGCCCGGTGAGGCCAACCGGGTGGCGGTCGCCCTCGACCGGCTGGCGTGGCCCGACGTGGTGGGCACCATCGCCGGGGATGACACGATCTTCCTCGCAGTGAAGGACCCCGCCGCCCAGCGCGGGGTCCTCCGTGCGGTCCGAAAGCTCTCGGCTATCTAGGCCTCACTCGAAGACGGGGCCTTCGTCCTCGCCGTCCCCGACGATCACCGTGCCGCCGGTCTCACCGTCCGAGAGTGGAAGGTATATACCGTGGCAGAACTCGCCCTCGCCCTCGAACACGGTGGTCAGGATCCAGGGGTGAGTGACGAACGTCTCCTGCGAGTGTGTGTCGCCCTCGGAGCCGTTCGGACCCATTATCGCATAGGGAACACCGATTCCCCCGCCTTCGAACGGGTAATTGCGCTGGCCGAAGTGGTCGAGCCAGAACACCGAAACCTCGTCGTCGGTCCGGTTGTCGAAGAACATGGTGACCGGCGCACCTGTGCTGGAGCGGATCTCGCCCTCGAGCTCGCACGACAGGGCGGTAAGGACCCCGTTGTCGGCGCCGGCCACCGTGAACGTCATACTGGTCGTGTCGAAGACGGCGTCGGGGACGAAGGCGATGTTCCCGGGAGGATCGGTACTCTCCAGTGGAGGAGTGTCGATCTCGGGGACGGACGCCTCCAGCGTATACACCGCCGGCTCTGAGGGCAGGGTCCAGCTCACGCTGGCCTGGCCGTTCCCGTCGGTGAGGATCGTCTGCGGGCTGCCTCCGTCGAGCGTACCGGCCCCAGCGGTGAACACCACCGGGACCCCCGCGATGGGTGTCAGATTCCGGCTCCGCGCGACCACCGTACGGGTGACGGTGGCACCGGTCTCCGTAGTGATCTCCTCGCTCGTGAAAGCCGGCTCGACCCGCGTCAAGCGCCCAGGATTACTGGTGACATCCACGATGCCGAAGGGGCTGAACTTCTTAGTGGTCCCCCCGACGCCGATCGTCGCCAGCGAGGTAGCGGCATGGAGCGGCTCGGGAAGCAGCGCGAGCGCCAGCGGTGCGAGGACCCGGCGCATGGAGCTCCATCCCTCACCGGCGTCGTCCCCCGGCCTGGTCGAGCTTCCGCGGAAGCCGATCTCTTCGCCGCCCAGATCGGTGCAGTCGAGCCCGGCCACTGCGCCGAGCGGGCGCGGCAGAACCTCGATGTCACCGAAGTCGGGCCCGGTATTGTGGGCCAGCCTCAGATTGGCATCGATGGCGTCGAGGTTGTCGCGCGGACAGATCCCGGCGATCACGTCGGCGGTGAAGGTCACCTCGGGGAAGGCGCTGAACTCGTAGAAGTACGGATACTGGTCGAGGCTCGTGTTTAGAGGACCCGGCTCGTCGGGCAGGATGCGGATGACGATCATGGTTGGGACCGGCGCCGCGCCGGCGGGGATCGTCACCGCCGCGTGTTCGGATGGCACGGCCAGCGTCGTCGTCGGCGATGTGGGTGTGACCACCCCGATCACCCCATCCTCTCCCAGCGACCCGTCGGGGAGCGTCGGCGATTCGAGTCGCACGAAGCAGTAAAGCGAGCTGATCAGCGCCAGAACCTGATCCTCAACGGTCGGCCCCCCGCCGAACTGTCCCGCGTAGTAAGCCTCGAGTATGGCATCGACCAGTGCGAACATCTTGTCTCGCGCCGCGGTCCCGGTGGTCTTCCCCCCCTTGGGGGGAATGGACTTGAACTTGGCCAGGAGGGAGGTTCGGAGGCTGCCCGGCTGGGTCAGGTTGGTGATTTGGGTTTGGATGCTGGACGCTGGACACGACGATGCCGGCGCGACCACTCGGGCGCCCCCTGGGGCTGGAGAGTGGGGCTCCGACGAGACCTCGGTTGGTTGGTCGGAGCAGGCAGACAGCAACAGCGCCGCGGTTACGGTGAAACCAGCGACGGTGCTCCGCAGGGTGTGCCTCATGGTGCCTCCAGGGCGACTCAACGGCAAAGGGAAATCGACGACCCGCCGGCAAGGTCCGGGAGTCCGCGTCATCGAGCTGCCAGCAGAAGATTGCTTCAGTGCAAGGATTGGCACCTGTTGCCGCCGGATTCATGAAGCGGCGCGGGTGGCCGAAGCGCTACTAATATGCCTCAGTTGCGTAGCAGCGCTAGTCTGACCAGTCCCTCGCTCCTCAACGGGCGGTTCCGATCAGTTCCCGATATCGGGTGCTGTTCTCCAGGGGCCGAAACCACCAGCTTGGATCCTCAGCGAGCGAGGCACGCTTCTCCGGGTTGGCCACGAGATACACTTTCAGCGCCGCAACCGCCGCGGCTGTATCTCCCAGAATGGTGTTCACGAACGCCTCGGCATACTTCAGGTCGCGGGTCGGATCGATCTCGGGGGTGCCCCGTGAGCGTTGAGCCAGCCGCCGTGCACTGTCCGGCAGGTTGGCACGTGCGAGGATCGCCGCAACCATGAGCTGGTTGTTGAGACGCTGATACTCCCGATCGTGTTCGGGGGCGAGCCGGGTCGCGGAGTCGGCGAGCCGCCAGGCCCGCTCAACATCCGGCTCCCTGGCGCGGGAAGTCATGAGATACAGCTGGCATTCCACGAACTTGGAGTCGGCAGGGAAGCGTCTTTTCCCCTCCTCGCACCAGTGGGCGGCGTCCGTGAACTGACCGAGGTCGTAGGACGCGTAGAACAGTCGCGCGAGCACCACGTCCGCATTGCCCAGATACGCGTCCTCCTCGTACGCTCGCTGTGCCGCCAGCTTGACGTCGATGGCAGTGCCGCTCTGGTAATAGAGATGCGAGAGTGTCGCCCAGGCTCCCGCCTGAGAAGGCGAAAGCTTCACCGCGCTCTCCAGGTCGGTGCGGGCCGCGGCAAGCAGGGCTCGGGCTTCCGTCGGGTCGGGTGCCAGACTGAGCAGCCACCGCCAGTACCGGAGGTTGCCCCGCAGCTCCAGGCCATCAGCATTCTGGGGCTCCAGCCGGAGCACTCGTCCAACATGATCCAGGCCGGTTTCGATCCAGCGCGCTGCCACCACCTGGTCGTCGCTGGCGAGGCGGGACCGGCGATACGCTATGGCGGCCCTTTCGAGCGCAGGCTCGGGCCAAGCGGGGTCGAGGATCTCCGCGGCGCCGAGCAGCGAGTCCGCCGCGCGGAATTCGCGGGATATGACGGCGCTGTCGGCCCGCACCGCCGCCGACTCCGCCGCCTCGGAGCGCCGGGCAGCCTGCTGTACCAGGGTCCACGCGCGGACGTTGCTCGCTCGCTGGCGTTGCTCCCGAAGCTCGATCTGTTGCCCCAGCTCCGACCGGATCAATCGGGCAACTTCCAGCGAAAGCGTGTCTTGTATTGCCAGCAGGTCTCCGGCCGGCAGCTCTCGGGTGGCCCTCCTCAGGTCCGCGCCGCTCTCGCCGTCCACCAGGCGCACCGTTACCCTGAGCCGATTTCCGGTCCGTTCGACGCTGCCCGTGACCAACGATCCGGCCCTGAGCGCCCGCGCGATGCTGTCGCGGGAGGCGGTGGTGCCCCGATACGGGGCCACGCCACCGGTCGAGATCACGTCGAGCGTCTGCACCCGAGAGAGCTCCCGGATCAACCCCTCCGTCAGGCCGTTCGCCAGATAGCCGAGCGAATCCCCACCCCCTGCATCCTCGAAGTACAACACGGCGAGACGCCGCGAGTCGAGCGTGATCGTGACGGCTCCCGCAGCA
>JACDHV010000192.1 GCA_013820855.1 Gemmatimonadales bacterium
GCCCGGCGGCGCGCGTGCATGACGATCACCCGGCGAGTTGTCGGTAGATCTCCAGCGTGCGATCGGCCGCCGCGCTCCAATGGAAGTGGCGGGCCCGCTCCCGACCGAGCGCGCGCAGCCGGTCGGCTTCACTCGAGGTCGTCACCTGCTCGAGCCCGGACTCGATGCTGTCGAGGTCGAACGGATCGACCAGGACGGCGGCACCACCGGCGATCTCCGGCGCGGAGGCGGTGCGGGAGGTCACGACCGGCGTTCCGGATGCCATGGCTTCCACGATGGGAAGGCCGAAACCTTCGTAGATCGAGGGGTACAGGAACGCGGCGGCGCCGGCGTACTGGCGCTGCAGCTCCGACTTCTCCACGTATCCCAGCAGCGACACGCCGTCCGGCAGCGGAGCTCCATCTCCTTCAAAGTCGGGGTCGAGCGAGGTGCCGCTGATCCGCAGCGTGTAGGCTGCACGGTGCCCGCCCCGGGCCCGCCAGCGGGTGAAGGCCTGTATCAGCCGACGGGTGTTCTTCCGAGGCGAGATTCCCCCCACTGCGAGCATGTACGGCGGGTCGGCCGGCACCGCGGGGCCGGCATCACCGGTGGCGGCGAATGCGGGGTCGAGCCCATGGTAGACGACTTCGATTCGTGAGGCCGGCACGCCGGCCAGGCGGATCAGATCGTCCGCGGTATGCCGGGATACGGCAACGAACCGGTCGGCCCGCCTGGCGACCCAGGGAAACAGGGCACCGTACATGACGCGCAGCTTCCGTGGGTACAGCTCGGGATGCACGCGCCACCCGAGATCGTGGACCGTGGCCACGCACCGGTCGCGTCTGCGAAGCGAGTAGGGAAGGAAGCCGTCCAGGCCATGGTACAGTAGCGGTCCGGGCGCGCTGACCGCACGCAGGCACTGCCACTGATCGAACCAGTGCTTCCACAGCAGGGCCCGCAGGCTTCCCACCGGCCCGGAGGCGAACTCTGGACGCAGGCTCGGCACGACCTCACGGAGGTTCGGCAGGTCGAGGCCGAGCGGGGCCCAGCTCACAGCGGTGATCCGAACACGACCGCTCCGAGCCAGGGCCGCCAACAGCTGCTCCATGTAGACCTCGATCCCGGTCCGCTGCCCGGCGAGGTGCCGGGCGTTGACCGTTACCTCGAGGTGCTCGGTCACGCGCGCCCCCCGGGCACGGCCGGCACGCGTCGCTCGGCTCCCACCCGCTCGAGCACGCGGAGCGTCTCGGTGGCACAGCGATGCCACTCGAAACGCCGGCTCCGCTCACGCCCGGCCGCGACCAGCTCGGCTCTCAGGGTCCGGTCCTCCACTACGCGCTGAATCCCATCGGCGATACTCTCGATGCTCTCGGGGTCCACCAGGACCGCCGCACCCTCCGCCAGCTCCTTGGTCCCATAGCGGTTCGCCGTGACGACGGGGCATCCGGCGGCCATGGCCTCGAGTACCGGAAGCCCGCACGACTCGAAAAGCGACGGCAGAAGGAGCGCCTCCGCCTGGGCGTAGAACGCGGCCAGCTCGTCCTGTTCCACCCATCCGGGCCGAAGGACCCACTCTCCGATACCCAGGACCTCCGGCTCGCGAAGCTCGCGCTCGGAGAGAAACCGGTTTTCGCCTCCGGCGACGACCAGGGGAATTCCTCGGGCCGGCCCGACACGGGCATAGGCGCGCACCATCCGGCTGAAGTTCTTGGGCGGGTAGATGGCGCCGGCGTAGAGCAGGAACCGCTCCGGGAGCGAGTACTTCGACCGGACGGCGCGCAGCCGGTCGGCGTCGATGGGCCGGCGGAACACATCGTCGACACCGGAATACACCGTGAACACCCGCTCCGGGCCGACCGGGAGATACTGCATCACGTGCTGCCGGGTGATCTCCGAGACGGCGACGATCGCGGCTGCCCTGGCCGCGTAGCGGGGAACCAGAAACCGATGACTCAAACGATCCACGAAGCGGGAGCCCCAAGGCATCACGTACCAATCCAGGCCGTGGCAAACCCAGACGGCGGGACATGGTGCGCGCAGCGGGATGGAGTACTTCGGATTGAAGAGCAGGTCGATGCCATGGCGGCGCACGGCGTGGGGTACCGCGACCTGGTCCCAGCCGAGGAATGTACGCGCGGGGAGTGCGACCTCCTCGATCTGGGGATCCTTGGCGTAGGTACCGACCAGGGCCGGGTTCCGGTAGAGAAGGACGAACTCGTGGCCGGTGCGGAGCTGGAGCAGGGCCTCGAGGAGCCTCCGGGTGTACACCCGAACTCCGCCCATGTGCTGGTCGTAATGTCGCAGCATGACTCCGATGCGCACGAGCTCACTCCCCTGTTGGCCCAGCGGGTGAAGGTACTTTGTGTCCTTTGACACAGGCAGGGGAGGCCGGAAGGCCGACATTGGAGCGCGTCCCGCTTGGCGCCTGCGGGCTCTTCTGTTAGCCTTCCGCAGCGGCTGTGCAACAGCAGCGTCGGCGTTGAAGATAAGTACTTGATCTACAGCAAGTTGTACTTTGGCTATCCGGCCACGAAGTGGTCCGGAAGGTGCAGGTGCGTCTCAGTCTCATCGGCAACGCTCGGTCTTCATGATCAGTGACCTTCGGATCTTCATGAAACAGCGGGATTTTCACCTCTCGAGGAACATGACTCGACTCAGGCGGCTGGGCCCTTCAGCTCTCGCACTGCTTCTTGCGGCGGCTACGCTTCGGTGCAGCGACAACAGCCAGCCGCCCACCGCGTCCGCAATCGAGATGGCCGATGGGAACGGGCAGGTCGGCATCGCGGGGCAGGCGCTGGCCGACCCCCTGGTCGTCCTGGTGACCGATCAGGACGGAGATCCGGTCGAAGGGGTCGCCGTGCACTGGAACGCGCAGGGCGCCGGAAGCGTTTCTTCGGCGACCGTCTCGACGGGGTCCGACGGGCGCGCGTCCGTCAGCCGCGTGCTGGGGCCTGATCCGGGCGAGCAGACGACGACGGCCGCGGTGAACGGGCTGGAAGGCTCGCCGGTCACTTTCGTCGCGACCGCGACCGACGGAGAAACACCGGTCCTGGCGGTCGAGACCCAGCCCTCCAGCGCGGCCCAGAGTGGAGTTGTGTTCGCAGTCCAGCCGGTGATCCAGCTGAAAGATGCGGACGGGAACGACCTGGCACAGAGCGGAGTGGAGGTCACGGCCTCGATCGGCGCGACTGGAACGCTGGGCGGCACCGTCATTCAATCCACCGACGCGAGTGGCCTCGCGACTTTCACCGATCTGGAGATCACAGGGCCCGCCGGCAGCTACACTCTTCGGTTCACGGCCCCCGGCTTCGGCGAGGTTTCGTCGAGCCCGGTCACGATCGGCGGCGGCGCCGCGGGCATCGTGATCACGACCAACCCTCCCGTCTCCGCCTTGAACGGCGAGGTGTTCGATCCGGTGGTGCAGCCGGTCGTGCAGGTGACGGACGCGAGCGGGAACCCGGCGGCCGGCGTCCAGGTCACGGCGAGCATAGCGTCGGGGAGTGGCTCTCTGGACGGGACCACCAGCGCCACGACCGATGCCGGGGGCATCGCGCGCTTCGCCGATCTCGGGATCAGCGGCACCGGGTCGCACACGCTCGAGTTCGTCGCAGGCTCGTCCTGCGTGACCACCTCGCCGGTCGATGTGGCGGCTCTGCCGGCCGGGGCTGCGTTGGGCGAGTGGGGGCCGGTGGTGCGCTGGGACATCGTGCCACTGCACATGAATCTGCTGCCGAACGGGAAGATTCTGGCGTGGGGCAAGACCGATGCGGCCGATACCATGGGAATGCCGCGCATCTGGGATCCCCGCTCCGGCGATCCCAGCGGGCTTCCCATGATTCACGTGGACACGATGCTCTTCTGCGCGGGCCATGCGCTGATGCCCGACGGCCGCCTCATGGTGGCCGGCGGGCACCTTCAGGACGACCGGGGGATCCCCACCACCTTTTTCTTCGACTCGACCGGAACTCCGAGAAGGGGACCGGACATGGCGCATGGTCGCTGGTATCCGACGCTGACCGTGCTGCCCAACGGCCGCATGCTCAGCATGGCCGGGCGCAACCAGGCCGGCGATGTCGTCAGGACGCCGGAAATTTTCGAGAACGGCCAATGGGTCGAACTCCCCGGCGCGGGTACGCTCGAGATCCCGTACTACCCCCGCAACTTCGTGCCGCCGAACGGCCCCGCGGGCCGGATCTTCTATGCCGGTGAGCGGGTCAGGTCGCGGTGGTTCGATGTTGACGGCTCGGCGGCGGGCGGCCGCGGCCGGTGGAGCAACGGACCGACCCACTTGTGGCCCTTCAATCGGGATTATGGGACCGCGGTGATGTACGAGCCGGGGAAGATCCTATACGCTGGCGGAGGGGGTCATACGGGCTGGCCCACACCTGACCCAAGGTCGAATACGCCGACCGCAACGGCCGAGAGAATCGACATCGGTCAGACCAACCCTCAATGGCAGGACGCCGGCTCGATGGCGTTTCCCCGAAGGCACCTGAATTCAACGATCCTGCCCGACGGCCAGGTGTTGATCACCGGGGGTACCAGTGGTGGGGGCTTCGTCAATATCAACGAGGGGCTCGCCGTAAAGGAGGCGGAGGTCTGGAACCCGGCGACGAACACCTGGGCCACGCTCGCGCCCAACACCAGGATGCGTACCTACCACTCGGTATCGCTGCTCATGCCCGACGGCACGGTGCTGCACGGGGCCAGCGGCGACGCACTGGCCATCCAGCCGGGCGGCGGCATCGTCCCGGTTCCGCCCGAGCGCAATCACGAGATCTTCTCGCCGCCCTATCTCTTCAAGGGCGCGCGTCCCACCATCACCTCGGCGCCGACGAGCGTAGGCTACGCACAGAAGTTCGCGGTCGCGACGCCGAACGCCGGCCAGGTCACTCATGTGCGCTGGATCCGGCTGGGCGCGGTGACCCATGCGTTCGACATGGGCCAGCGGGCAAACACGCTCGCGTTTACGCGGACCAGCACCGGGGTGGAGGTGACCGCGCCGGCCAATTCCAACCTGGCGCCGCCGGGGCACTACCTGCTGTTCATCCTCAACCGCAACGGCGTGCCTTCGGCGGGCGAGGTCGTTCGGATTCAGTAACGGGGTTCCGGCCGGCCGGCCGCGGCCAGCACCCGCTGGCGCTGGCCGGCGGTCACCATGTCCCGCTCGACCACTCGCCGCACGATCCGCGCAACGAACGAGTAGCCTCGCGGCTCCGCGATGAGCCAGCGATGCCATTCCAGCTCGTCCAGCGCGATCCCCGTCTCGTCCGGCCCGAGCGATACCGCGTGCTCGAGCACCCCCGCCGGAACGAGGTCTCCGAGCACCGCGGCGGCGGCGAGCACCCGCTGGGCGGCGGGGCTCAGGCGCCTGAACCCTATGCGGATGGCTGCCACGACCGCGTCGGGCAGCTCGCCCGGCAGAGTCTGATCGAGCGTGCGGAGCGGCTCCGGCCAGGCCTCCGAGATGGTTCCCAGGTCGAGGCCGAGCGCGACGGCGCGGAGCAGCTCCACGGCGAGCAGCGGCATTCCCGCGGAATCGGTCGCGACGCGCCGGGTGACGCGATCGATGGCCACCGGCTCGTAGCCCGGCAGCATCCGCTCCGCGAGTCGGCGAAGCGCCGCCCGATCGAGCGGCCGGAGCCGCAGCGCCTCGCCGCTCAGGTCGCGCCCGATTCTGGACCGCAGCTCGTCGAGCTCCGCCCGCGGCGGATGGGGTACGACCGCCAGCAGGACGCTGAGGGCGGCGCCGGACAGGTCGCGGAGGATCGCGCCGAGCGCCGATGCGGAGTCGTGGTCCAGCCACTGCGTATCATCCACCGCGAGAACCACGGGCCGTTCTTCCGCCGCCGCGCGGAGTATCTCGGCCAGAGCGCGGCCGGGTGGAACCGCGTCGTTGGGCGGGGCCCCGGGAAACCGCTCGCTCCATTCGGGCAGCACCGCGGCCAGGGCGCCGAGGGCATCGGGAGGCGCCGCCCCTATTCCGGGCGCGTCAAGCAGGCCTCCCCGCGCGATCGCGAGCACGCCACTCCAGGGCTCGGCGCAGTCCGCCTCGACGGCCCGAGCCGACGCGATGGAGACGCCGTCAAGCCGGAGACGGGTCACAACCTCGTCGATCAACCGGGTCTTTCCGACCCCCGATTCGCCCTCCACTACCAGCAGGGCCGCCCGGCGCTCGCGCGCCGAACGGCTCACCGCCTCGAGCAGCCGGCCCATCTCCCCGGCGCGGCCTTCCAGCGGCGGCCGCACGACCGGCTCGCCGTCCGGCCACGTCAGCGTCACCTCGGGGCGAACGCCTCGTTGGCGGCGGATCCGTTCCGCCAGCGCTCGAACCTCCTCGTCCGGCTCGGTTCCCAGCTCCTCCGCCAAACGAGCCTGGAAGCGATCGAAGAGCTCGAGGGCTCCGGCTCGATCACCCGCCAGTGACATGCAGCGGATCGCCGCGCCCAAGGCGCGGTCGGACGTGGGCTCCAGCGCCAGGGCCCTCGCCGCGAGCGCCGATGCCTCATGGGTTCCCCCGGTGTGTGCCAGCGACTCCGAGCCGCGAACCAGCACCTCGACGCATCGGCGCCGCCAAAGCTCCCGCTCGGCGGCCAGCCAGTCCTCGAACTCCGAGGCACCCGG
>JACDHV010000193.1 GCA_013820855.1 Gemmatimonadales bacterium
GGCGCGGCCGCCGGCGCCGCCGGGGGCTTGGGCCCCAGCGTCTGCATGCGGGAGAGCCAGGCATCGAAGTCCTCCGGCGACACCGAGCGCACGTGGAACGCCATGCGGGCGTGCTGGATGCCGCAGTACTCCGCGCACTGGCCGGGGAACAGCCCGGTGGAGTCGGCCTTCCACCAGAGCCTGGTCTCCCGCCCCGGAAAGACGTCGCGCTTCCCCGCGAAACGAGGCGGCCAGAAGCTGTGCACCACGTCGGCGGAGTTGATCAGCAGCTCCACCGTCCGGCCCGCCGGGATGTACATCTCGTTGGCGGTGGTGACCTCGCCGTCGGGGTAGCGGAACTCCCACCACCACTGGTGCCCGATCACCTCGATCTGCAGCGCATTGGGCGGCGTGCGGTTGGTCTCGAAAATTCCCTTCACGGTCGGGACGGCGATCGCGGCCAGGATCAGGGCGGGGATCAGCGTCCAGATGATCTCGATCGTGGTGTTGCCGTGGACCTGCGAGGGCTCGGGGTCGTCCGGCTTGCCGCGGAAGCGGAAGATGGCGTACAGCAGCGCGCCCTCCACCAGGACGAACACGCCGACCGCCCAATAGAAGGTCTGGTCCTGGACGTCATCGCCGATGCGGGCAAAGTCGGAGAGCGGCAACAGCGCCGTCTGCGGATACTGACTGGGGCTGCAGCCCGCCAGGGCCAGCGCCAACACGCAGAGCAAGGGCAGCGCGCCGGCGTGGCGCCAGGCAGCGGCGGTCCTGAGGGGCATTACTTACGCGTCCTTTGGGCAAGGATCCACGCAAACGGGTGAACGTTGGGCAGCTTATCAGTTTCATCCAAATAGGTCAAGGAAATTCTTACGGAACTGTGCCTTATCTCATCGCGGCACCACCGCGGCCCCACCGCCTCGCGAGCGCCTCGACCCCGCCTCACCGATCCCGCAGCTCAGCGGATCGCCCGGTCGAACGCCACCGCTCCCGGCACCGGATAGCTGAAGTGCCACCACTCCCTTTCATAGTTACGGAAGCCCTCGGACTCCATCACCTGGACCAGGATCTGCCGGTATCGCCGGACTCGCCCCGTGGCGTTCGCCGTGTGGGCCTCGGGAGTGAAGGTGTCGAACGGCGTTCCCATCGGGACTTCGGACCCGCTCGCCGGATCCACCATCGTGAGGTCCACCGCCACCCCGAGATTGTGCCGGCTCCGCCGGGCGATGTAACCGCTGTCCACCAACTCCCGGCGCCCCGTGCGCTCGGCCCAGTCCACCATGGCGAGGGTGGCGCGGACCGGGCGGTAGCCGTCAAAAACCTTGAGACCTAGCCCACCGGTGCGAAGCCTCGCCTGCACCCGGCCGAGTGCGGCTGCCGGCTCGCGGCGGAGGAGCACCCGGGGAGCCTCGTATCCGGGGAGCGGCTGACCGGTGAAGTTGTCGGGCGTGGCGTACCGGGCGTCCACCACGATGGTGCTGTCCACCGATCGGACGTCCACCAGCAGGCTCTCCGCGGCGGCATCCGGGGCGGTGGCCCAGGCCTGGGCTTCGGTCGGCCTGACCGCGGCGGTCCGGCCCCCGCAGGCCAGCGCCAGCAGGGCCGCGGCGGCGGCCCGCGCACGGAAGTCGGCTCTCATCGCTCCAAGATACACGAGACCCCATTTCGCGGCTTCTAAGCGGCTGCCTGTCATGCACTTCTGAGGCCGGGACCTTCCGCCCGGCGGCACGCGGGGTATCTTTCGCTTACCCAGTACCACTTCGGGCCGGGCGACTCCCATCGCCCGGCGCTTCTACCTTCTCTGGTTGCTTATGATCCAAGAGATGCGCGAGAAGCTGAGCCGTGAGGTCGACCAGCTCAGCCATGAACTCAACGTCCTTCTTCCCCAGGCCATTGCCCAGGCGGTCGAGCTCGGCGACCTGCGGGAGAACTCCGAGTACAAGGCCGCGCTCGAGCGGCAGCAGTTCGTGCAGGCACGGCTCGGCCAGCTGCACCAGCGACTGAGCCAGCTGGGGCAACTCGCCAACCACGAGGCGCCCACCGACCGCGTGGGCCTCGGCTCCAGGGTGACCGTGCTCGATCTCGAGACCAGCGAAACCGACACCTACGTCGTCGTGCTCGCCGAGATGATGGACATCGACGCCGGGCACATTTCGCTCGCCTCGCCGCTGGGCCGCGCCCTGTCCGACGGGCGTGTGGGCGACGAGATCGGCTTGCGCTTGCCGACCAGTTCCCGCCGCCTCCGCATCACGGAGCTGGTCACCGTCCATCAGGCCGAAGGGAATGGAAAGAAGGCGTGAAGAGAACCCCGTGATGGAATTCCCCAAGAAGCAGCTGCTGGTGGTGGGCGACCGGGTCCTGATCGCCGCCGAGAACGGCGACGACAGGACCCGCGTCGGTCTCTACCTCCCCGCCACCGCGATCGACTCGCAGCAGGTGCAGACCGGCCTCATCGTCGCCACCGGGCCCGGCGACGCGGTCGCCGACATCAGCAGCCTCGACGACGAGCCATGGAAGGTCGATCGCCGGGAGGGCCGAAGTCGTGGAATGCAGGCGCGAGTCGGCGATCATGCCATCTTCTTCCGCAAGGCCGCCGTCGAGATCTCGTTCGAGGAGAAGAAGTACCTCGTCGTGCCCCAGGCGGCGATCCTGGTGCTGATCCGGGACGATCTGCCGATCTGAGGTCCTCGCGGGACCACCCATCGTGTGCTATCACCTCCGAATCGCGAGCCCGCTCACCCTGAGCGAGGTCCGCTCCATGCTCCCTGCGGGCATCACCGCCGACGTGCTGCCGACGTCCGACCTCGCGCGGCTCCGCGGCATGCTTCCCGGCGCGCAAACCGCCGCGCACATCAGAGTGGGGCCGTGCTCCTGCGATCTGGTCCGGCCGCGCCACGCCGATTCCCGGGAGGACGAGCGTCACCTGCGCCAGCGCTACGCGAAGCTCGAGCTGTCGCGCACGCGGATCATTGAGGAGCTGGAGCGGCATCGGACGGCTGCCGCGCCGGTCGAGCCGCCCGGCGGGTGGCGACGGGCGCTCGCCGGGTTCGTGGTCGAGCACGCGAGAAATGCGGGTTCCACGCTCTACCAGCTCGTCTTCCAGCCGGGCGGGGTCGAGGTCACGGACCCGCGAGCGTTCATCCGGAGAACCGTGTCCGAGGTGCGGGCCGATCCCGACGGCTGGCTCCAAGAAGGTCCGCCGCTGCTGGTCGTGCGGTGACGGGCGCCCGCCGGTGAGCCGCGACGTCTAGTTCTTGACCAGCTCCACTCGCCGGTTCTGCTGCCGTCCTTCGGCGGTGTCGTTGGCGCCCACCGGCTTGGTCTGTCCCATTCCCTTCGACGCCAGCCGTGCGCCCTCGATCTGGTAGGTGTCGACGAGGTACTGTCGGACGGCGGCTGCGCGCTTCTCGCTCAGCGTCTGATTGGATTCGGGCTTCCCGACATTGTCGGTATGTCCCTCGATGGTGAGCTTGAGCTCAGGGTGCTCCTTCAGCATCGTCCCGATCTCCTTCAGGGTCGGCGCCGACTCCTGGCGTATGCCGTCGCTGCCACTGTCGAAGTAGATCCCCTGGGTGGCGACCCGCCCCTTCTCCGAGAGCGCGTCGTACAGCTTCTTCCCCCCCGCCGCGATCCGGACCGGCCCCATCAGCGTGACCTGCGCCCCGCTCCGGTCGGTGGCCGGAATCCAGAACTGCACTTTGTTGGAGCGGCCCAGGTCGGCATTCGGGGCGTTGCCCACGCGCACACCGTTGATGTAGACCTTGGTGTACTTGCCGTCGGTCATGACGCGGGCGTGATTCACCTGGTTCTGGAAGTTGCCGCCCGCCGGCCCTGCCGCCTCGATCTTGCCGACGTAGGCGCCGCCTTCGTCGGTGTCGAAACGCACCTGGGGGTTGTGGCCGCCCTGATTCTCCCAGTTGCTCCCCGCCCCACTCATGTTCAGCATGATCGGCCACCCGCTGGTGGACTTGTCGCTCATGACGTAATCAAACTCGACGGTGAACCGCTCCGGCAGGGTCTCGGGGAGAACCACCGCGAATTTGGCGGACTTGCTCACTCGCAACCACTTGCCGCCCTCCCAGTCGGCAATCTCCGCGTTGCCCTCCTGGAACTCGAAGCGCCGGGGGAAGTCACCCACATCATCGGCGGTGAAGTCGTCGTAGAACAGGACGCGATCACCGGGCACGAAGTCGAAGTTCACGTAAGCGCCTTGGCCGGCTGTTTTGGGGGTAGCGGCTGGCGCGGGTGCGCTCTCGGTCGGCGCCGTCGGCGCCGTCGCTGCGGCGGCCCGTTGGCCTTGGCTCCGCCACCGCCCTCGAGCGCGTCGTCGATCGCCTTGCTCTCCTCGTCGGTGGCTTTCTGAATCGCCTTGTCCTCGGCGGTGCGCTTGACGGCATCCTTGAGCCGTTTGCCGAACTGGGCCTCGGAGGTGTTGGGCAGGGCGCCGAGCGCGAGCGCGGCGAGCACCAACCCGGGCAGCAGTGTCAGTCGGACGTGAATCGACATAGAATCCTCATACCGGGAACCCGCTGCTGAGCGGAGGATGTTGCGATGGTCTTGAGTGATGGCGGGATGCCGTTGGGCGAAGGTGAAGATGCGAGCCAGTCCACCCTCCCGCAAGGATGTGAAGAGGGCTGGTTCCAAGGCGCGGGTGGGCTCTCACTTTTTCGCCGGACATGGCGTCCGGTCGCCGGGGCCAGGGCCGTTCTGATCAACATCCACGGACTGGGCGACCATTCGGGGCTCTACCCCAGCCTGGTCGAGCACTTCACCGCCCGTGGCATCGCGGTGTACGGGTTCGACGTGCGGGGCAACGGTCGCTCCCCGGGCCAGCGCGCGTACGTCGAGCGCTGGGACGAGTACCGCGAAGACCTCGAGTGCTTCGTCGGCACGGTCGGCCGGGACGAGCCCGGCCTGCCGGTGTTTCTGCTGGGCAACAGTCTCGGCGGTCTCATCGTGCTCGACTACGCGCTCCACCGGCCCGACGGGCTCCGCGGCGTCATCGCCGCCTCGCCGCCCCTGGGCCGGCTCGGCGTTCCCGCCCCGCTCCTGATGCTCGGCCGCGTGCTCTCCAGGTTCTGGCCGCGATTCTCCCTCCGCACCGGCATGGATCTCTCCGGGCTGGCGCGCGATCCTGCCGTGATCGAGGCGGTGTTGGCCGACCCGCTCTTTCATCGGGTGGGCACCGCGCGCCTGTCCACCGAGGTCACCGCAGCGATCGCGCGGGTGCAGGAAGCGGCGCCGCGATTTCCGCTGCCGCTGCTCCTGCTTCACGGCTCCGCGGACCGGATGGTCGTCCCCGACGGCAGCCGCGCCTTCGCGGCCCGTGTCGGTCACCCCGACCACGAGCTACGCGAGTACCCCGGCGCCTATCATGTCCTCTTCGCCGACGTGGACCGTGAGCGCGTGCTGACGGACGTGGAGCAATGGATCGCGGCCCGCCTCTGACCCTGCTCTCCCGGGCCGTCCGTCTGCGGTGTCCGCACTGCGGGGGCGCGCCGATCTTCGTGACTTGGTCCCGCCTGGTGCCTAACTGCCCGGTGTGCGGACTCGGGCTGGAGCGAGGCGAGCAGGGCTATTGGCTCGGGGCCTACTTCTTCAACCTGATGGCTGTCGAGACGCTGTTCGGCGTCTGGGTGGCGGCGCTGCTCTGGTGGACCTGGCCGTCCCCGCCATGGGGACTCTTCCAGGTGGTCACGCTGGTCCTGATGGCGATCGCGCCGGTCGCCTTCTTTCCGTTCTCCAAGACGCTGTTCCTCGCCTTCGATCTCTGGGTGCGCCCGCCGACCGAGAACGACTTCGTCGTGCCGCACGAAGTGGCGCGCCGGCACCGGCCGGCGTAGCTTCTCGCAACCCCACGCTCCTCCGTCCCGTCGCATGTGGATCCTACTGGCTCTTGCCGCCGGCGCGCTGATCGTCCTGGTCGTCGCCAACCTGACGTCCAGCGCCAAGAAGATCGAGCAGGAGATCGACCACCTCTACCAGGCGGGCGATCCCCAGTTCGTGCGCGCCATGGGCGCGCTCCTCGGACCGGCGATCGTGCCGGGCAACCGGGTGCGGGCGCTCTGCAACGGCGACGAGATCTTCCCCGCGATGCTCGACGCGATCCGCGGGGCCCGGCGCACGATCTGCTTCGAGACGTTCATCTACTGGTCGGGGGCGATCGGTCGGGAGTTCGCCGAGGCGCTGGCCGAGCGGGCGCGCGCGGGCGTGAAGGTCCACGTCGTGCTGGACTGGGTCGGCTCGGGCAAGGTGGAGACGTCGCTGGTCGAGGGCATGAAGGATGCCGGAGTCGAGGTGGTGAAGTACCACCCGCTCCGCTGGTACAGTCTCGGGCGCATCAACAACCGCACTCACCGCAAGCTGCTGATCGTGGACGGAAGGGTGGGCTTCACCGGCGGGGTGGGGATCGCCGACGAGTGGCTCGGCAACGCGCAGGATCCCGAGCACTGGCGCGACTCGCACTTCCGGCTGGAGGGCCCGGCCGTGGCGCCGATGCAGGCCGCCTTCATGGACAACTGGATGGAGACGTGCTCGCAGGTGCTGCACGGCGAAGAGTACTTTCCCGCGCTCGATCCCACGGGACC
>JACDHV010000028.1 GCA_013820855.1 Gemmatimonadales bacterium
CGCGACTCGCACTTCCGGCTGGAGGGCCCGGCCGTGGCGCCGATGCAGGCCGCCTTCATGGACAACTGGATGGAGACGTGCTCGCAGGTGCTGCACGGCGAAGAGTACTTTCCCGCGCTCGATCCCGCGGGACCCCACGCCGCCCAGCTCTTCAAGAGCTCGGCCGATGACGCGAGCGAGAGCGTGCGGCTCATGTACCTGCTCTCGATCAGCGCGGCGGTGAAGAGCGTGAGGATCGCCAGCGCCTACTTCGTGCCGGACTCGCTCGCCATCGCCACCCTGGTGGCCGCCCAGCGGCGCGGGGCCCGGGTGGAGATCATCGTGCCGAGCCACCACATCGACCAGAAGCTGGTCCGGCGGGCGTCACGCTCGCTCTGGGGGCCGCTGCTCGAGGCGGGCATCGCGATCTACGAGTACCAGCCCACCATGTATCATGTGAAGGTCGTCGTGGTGGACGAGGTCTGGACCTCGGTCGGCTCCACCAACTTCGACAATCGGTCGTTCCGGCTGAACGACGAGGCGAACCTCAACATCCTCGACGCCGAGTTCGCGGCGGGCCAGGCCGACGTCTTCGAGAGCGACAAGGCGAAGGCGCGGCGGACCACTCTCGAGGAATGGCGCCGGCGTCCCTGGCGCGAGCGCGCCACCGACCGGTTGGTCGGGCTCCTGCGCCTGCAGCTCTGACCTCATCGGCCCTGGGGAGCCTCGGCGCCTTCGGCCGAGCGCGCGCTCGCGGCGGCACGCCCCAGGAGCACGTCGCGCTCCCGCGCGTTGCGGGTGAGCGACGCCGCCCGCTCGAACTCCGCCTGGGCCTCCTCGTCCGAGCTTGTCGAGCAGGTCGCCCCGCACGGCGGGCAGCAGGTGGTAGGCCTTGAGCAGGGGCTCCGCCTTCAGCGCCTCGACCCGCTCGAGGCCCGCGGCCGGTCCCACCGCCATCGAGATCGCCACCGCACGGTTCAGCTCGACGACCGGCGACGGCACCACCTGCGCGAGCTCCTCGTACAGCGCCGCGATGCGCGGCCAGTCCGTCTCCTCCGGGGTCCGCGCGCGCGCGTGGCACGCGGCGATGGCCGCCTGCAGCGCGTACGGGCCGGAGGCCCCGCCGAGCTCCTCGGCCCGTCGAAGCGCGGCCAGGCCCCGCCGAATGAGCAGCTGATCCCAGCGCCCGCGGTTCTGCTCGAGCAGCAGCACGGGCTCTCCCGCCGGCCCCAGCCTCGCCTTGGCCCGCGAAACCTGGATCTCCATGAGCGCCACCAGTCCGTGCACCTCCGGCTCTTCGGGCGCGAGCCCCGCCAGAACGCGGCCCAGACGGAGCGCGTCCTCGCAGAGCGCCGGCCGCATCCAGTCGTCGCCCGCGGTCGCCGAGTAGCCTTCGTTGAAGATCAGGTAGAGCACTTCGAGCACCGAAGACAGGCGGGCGGCGAGCTCGCTGCCCCGGGGCACCTCGAAGGGAACCTTCGCCTCGGCGAGCGTCCGCTTGGCCCGCACGATCCGCTGGGCGATCGTCGGGGTCGCGACGAGGAACGCGCGTCCGATCTCTTCGGTGGTCAGGCCGCCGACCAGCCGGAGGGTGAGCGCCACCCGGGCCTCGGTCGACAGCACGGGATGGCAGGAGGTGAACATAAGGCGGAGCAGGTCGTCGCCGACGTGGTCGTCCAGCGCGGCGTCGAGGTCCGGCACGGCCATCTCCTGCCGGGCCTCGAGCTCGTGCCCGAGCTGCTTGTGCTTGCGCGCGAGCAGCGTTCGGCGGCGCAGCAGGTCGATGGCCCGATGCTTCGCGGTGGCCATCAGCCAGGCGCCCGGATTGTCCGGAACGCCCGACTCGGGCCACCGCTCGAGCGCCGCGACGAGCGCGTCCTGGGCCAGATCCTCGGCGGCGCCGACGTCGCCCACCATCCGCGCCAGGCTGGCGATCAGCCGGGCCGACTCGATCCGCCAGACGGCGTCGATCGCGCGATGGGTGTCGGGAGCCGTCACGGCTCCCAATCACGCCATCTTCACCTCGCCGTGCAAGCCTGGCCCGACTAGGGCTTCGCGGCCAGCAGCTCGCGCTCGGGTTCCGGCGAGAAGGCCGGCGCCTCGTGCATCAGGCGAATCTCGCTCTCCCCTTCGCCCATCGTCTCGAGGAAGCGCTTGGTCAGCTCGATGGCGTGCTCCTTCGACGTCGCCTCGATGATCGCGAAGCCACCGATCAGCTCCTTGGTCTCGGCGAAGGGGCCGTCCACGACGGTGAAGGTCCCGTTCTCGATTCGGACCCTCGCGCCCTTCGCGCTCGGCTGGAGCCCGTCGGTCGCGAGCAGCACACCGGCCTTCGCCATCTCCTCGATCAGCCGGCCGACCTTGGCCATCTCTTCCGGGCTCGGGGGAGCGTCCGACTCCCTGCCCGGCTTGTACAGTGTCATGAATCGCATGGTGCCTTTCCCGTGGTGAGTGTTGCCCGGGGTGGTGGCTACTTCCCGAGCACGGTTTCCATGTCGCGAAAGCGGTCGATCGACTCGCTGGGGGTGAAGTCGTCCAGCTCGAAGAGCCGGCGGACCTCGATCTCGCAGTCGGCGTCGCCATGGGGCGGCGGAAAGCGCTTGACCCACTCCATCCCCTCTTCCCACGACTTCACCTGAATGATCGTGTAACCCGCGATCAGCTCCTTCGATTCGGCGAAGGGGCCGTCGAGGAACGTGCGCTTCCCGCCGGAGTACTTGACCCGCAGGCCCTTCGAGGTGGGATGCAGGCCGGAGGCGTCGAGCAGCACGCCGGCCTTCACCAGGTCCTCGTGATAGTCGGCCATGGCGGCGAAGAGCTTCTCGTCGGGCATGACGCCCGCTTCCGAGTCCTTGGTGGACTTCACCATGATCATCAATCGCATCGTCGCTGTTCCTCCCGCCAGGTGGGTTGTGGCCGGTTTCGGGGCTCCGGCACGGATTCAGCCATGCTCTACACTGATGTCGAACGAGGGGAGGAAATATCGACGACCTCAGGTCGAGAGCCTTCCGGGCGGCGGTGCTTGACGCGCCGTGTGCCCGGCATATATTCGGCTGAGGGACCCGAATAAATACCGAACCCATGGAAATACCCATGCTCTTCCTGGACCCGCTGCGCAGAGTCACGCACCGCCGCTCTGCACCGTCGCTCAAGCCGACCACCTACTACGTACCGGTGGTACAGTCCGCCCCGGTCTGCCCCGAGTGCGCCGGCCCGCTGAGCAAGGCATCGGGCTGCATCTCTTGCGTGTATTGCGGATGGGGCAGGTGCGGGTGAGCGAGCGGGGTCAGCTCTCGCTGCCGGTCGGCGCGAGCGCGGGCCGTTCACGGGAGCTCACCGTTCTCGACGAGCGGGAGCGCGGTACGCAGTTTCTCTCGCTCGGCGCGCGCTCGGTCCTCAACTCGCCCACCAGCACGGGCATGGGCTTCTGGTCCATCAACCCCTACGTCGGGTGCGAGTTCGGTTGCACCTATTGCTACGCGCGCGATACCCACAGATATGCCACCGAGAGGGCGGAAGGTCGCACGGGGGGCGGCGCCGAGCCTCTTCCTTCCTGGCTCGCCTTCGAGAAGCGGATTTTGGTCAAGACCGACATCGCCGAGCGCCTGGCCCGGACCCTCGATCCCTCCAAGCTGGGCGACGACGCGCTCGTGATCGGCACCGCCACCGACCCCTACCAGCCGGCCGAGCGCCGCTATCGCCTCACCCGGAGCATCCTCGAGGTGCTCACCCGGTTTCGCGGGCTTCGGATCGAGATCATCTCGAAATCCCCGCTCGTCACCCGGGACATCGATCTGCTCCAGGCGCTCGGCGTGCGCCACGAGGTCACCGTGAACGTCTCGCTCGCCACCCTCGACTCCCGCCTGGCCCGCAGGCTCGAGCTGCGCTCGCCGGTCCCATCGGCGCGAATCCGCGCCCTCGGCAGGCTCAGCGCCGCCGGCGTGTACGCCGGGCTGCTCGTCGCTCCGATCGTGCCCGGCGTCACCGACGATCGCGAGGGCCTGAGCCGGTTGATGGCCGCGGCGAAGGAAGCGGGTGCCCGCTACGTGGTCGGGTCGGCGCTCCGGCTCGGCCCCGCGGCGCGGCACCGCTTCCTTCCCCATCTCGCCAGCGAGTTTCCCGAGATGGCCGATCGGTACCGCCTCCACTACGGCAGCCGGGAGGGCGTGAGCCGCGAGTATCAGGAGGCGCTCACCCGGCGGCTCCGGCGGCTCCAGCGCGAGCACGGGTTTCAGCCGGAGGAGGAACGGCGTCGTCGCCGATTGGATCCGGAAGGCGGCCGGGCCAGCGATGCGCGGGCCCCGCAGCATGCGCTGCTGTAGAACGAGGCCGTGAGGCGTCCCCGGTGAACACCACCGCTCCCACCACCAGCACCGCCGCCACTACGGTTCGCGGCGACAACTCTCCGTCCCCGACCATCCAGGCGAGCCCCAGCGCGATCACCGGATTGACGAATGCATAGGTGCTCACCGCGGCCGCGGAGGTCGCCTGCAGCAGCCAGGTATAGGCCCCGAAGCCGATCACCGTACCGCCAAGGATCAGAAAGGCGAGTGCCAGTGATGCGCGCGGTGTGATCTCCGCCGGGTTCCATCCGACCGGCTCGCCGATGGCGACGCTGGCCGCGAGCAGCGCCAGCGCGCCGGCGCCCAGCTGCATCGCGGTGGACTGCGCCACCGGAAGCGGTGCGCCCGCTCGGCGGACGATCAGCGTTCCCACCGCCCAGAAGAGCGCGCTCAGGACGAGCCCCGCGCGGGCGGTGATTCCGCCGGACCAGCCCTCGCCCCAGGTGAGCACCGCGACGCCGGCCACGCCGAGCAGCAGGCTCAGCACTACGCGGCTGGAGGGCGGCCGCCGAAGCAGGATCGATTCGAGCGCGATCAGCCAGAGCGGGATCGCGGTCATGAAGAGCGCGGCCTCTCCCGACGAGACCCGCTGCTCGGCCCACGCGAGCAGACCGTGGCAGCCGAGAAAGAGGAACGGTCCGGCCACGCCCGCGGTGAGCCACTGGGCCCGGCTGGGCCGCTCGAGCGTTCCCCGCAACAGCGGCCACACGAGGAGGAGCAGGGCCCCGCCGGCGCAGCGCAGCACCATCGTCATCAGCGGCGGAATGTCGGCCACCGCGTACCGGATGGCGAGGAACGTTCCGCCCCACATGAGGTAGATGGCGGCGAACGCCGCGACCAGCCGGACGCGAAGCGAAGCAGTCACGAGGCCGGCGCCTCCGCGCGGAACACGACCTCGTAGTGGGTGACGTGCTCGTCCCGGGCGATGAGGAAGCGGTCGTCCTCGGGGTAGAAGACGGCGCGGCCGACGTCGTCGCCGGCAAAGCGGCGGATGGCATCCTCGGAGTCCCACAGGGTGAGGAGCAGGAACTCCGCTCGGTCGCCGGCGACGCGGCGGAGCGCCAGCACGCCGCGATTGCCCGCCGTGGCGCGGTACTCGGCGAGGCCGGTGGCGTGGAGATAGTCCAGGTACGCGTCGGCGTCGGCCGCGCGAACGGCTCCCGCCCAGATGCGCGCGATCATGTGCTCTCCGCTGAAGTGTTGGGCCCGTGAGAGTGGCGAGCCTTCGCCGATGATTTCCACGAGCACGCCGTCCGCCTGCCCGTACACCAGTAAGTAGCAAAATACAGGTGCAGCCTAGCGCCGGGAGCCTGCACCTGTCAAGAGCCGAATACTGGTGCTACATTTCGTGCATGACCCATCCCGCGTCCGCTGCTCGCCCGCCCTTCCTCTATGTAGGCGGCGATCCGGCCCTCGACCTGGTGAATACCGTGGACTGGACGTCCCGCGGTCCGGAAGACGAGCGGATCCAGACCTACGAACAGGCGACTCGCTGGGCCGAAGGCGCCGGCACGCTCGGCGCGGCCGCAGGACGCCGACTCCGCCTGCTGGCGGCCGAGCGCCCGCGCGCCGCTGCTTCGCCGCTGGAATACCTGTACCGAACGCGTGCGACGCTGCACGACCTCCTCGGCGCGATCGCCCGGGGCGAGGCGCCGGGTGACGCCCTGCCCCGCTTCAACCGGCTGCTCGCCGATGTTATGGGGCGGCTCGAGGTGGCACCCCGCGTCTCCGGCCAGGGCCACACCGGGTTCGGCTGGCGCTGGCGGGGCGAGGGCTCGGACCTGCGTGCTCTTGTCTGGCCGGTCGTCTGGTCGGCCGCGAGCCTGCTCGAGTCGGAGGAGGTGGGGAGCGTGCGGATCTGCGGCGGCGACGACTGCGGATGGATGTACGTGGACCGGAGCCGCAACGGCCTCCGGCGCTGGTGTCAGATGCGGACCTGCGGCACACGGGAGAAGACCCGGCGGCGGCGCGAGTCGGCTTGACCACCTCTCCGGGCAAGGGCATTATTCGGAAGTACCGAATAAAACCCGAAAGCGGAGAGACTTTCCGGCGTGTCTCGCACCATCCTCTTCATCGATCCCCCCGCCTTCTGCACCACCGTCGAGGCTCTGGTGGCTCCCGCGCTTCGAACCCGGCCGGTGGCGGTGGCCCCTCCCGGTGTCGAGCGGGCCGTGGTGCTCGCGCTCTCGACCGAGGCGCGCCGGGCGGGAATCGAGCGTGGGATGGCGGTGCGGCAGGCGCGGAAGCTCTGCCCCGATCTGGTCGTCATCCCGCCCAACCCACGGCTGTACGCCCGGGCCTCGAGCGCACTGCACGAGATCCTGCGCGCCTACGCTCCCGTCATCGAGCCGCGGGGTTACGGTCACGCGTTCCTCGATCTCACCGGCACCGGCCGGCTCCTCGGCCCCCCGACCGACGTCGCCGCGAGGGTGCGGCGCGAGGTGCGCGAGCGGCTGCGGTTCCCGCTCTCGGTCGGCGTGGCCGCCAACAAGCTGGTGAGCCAGGCGGTGGTCCGGGCGGACCGGCGGTCCGACGGGCAGGACGCTGACGCGCTGGTCGTTCCCTTCGGCGTCGAGGCGGGATTCCTCGCCCCGCATCCGCTCGCCGTCCTGCCCGACCTGCATCCGAGGGTGCGGAGCCGGCTCGACGATTATCAGCTCGATCTGATCGGCGAGGTGGCGGCGATTCCCGAGAGCGCCCTCTGCGCGGTCTTCGGCGGTACCGGGCGCACCCTGCGCGCGCGCGCCCTGGGCATCGATTCTCGCCCCGTGCTCCCTCCCGAGCGGCTCGCCGAGCTCACCGCCAGGCACATCCTCACCACCGACACCAACGACTTGGCCGTGCTAAACCTGCTGCTTCGGATGCTGACCGAGCGGCTCGGCCGGCGACTTCGCCGGGGCGGTCTCGTCGCCCGACGGCTCCGGCTCGAGGTCGGCTACGCGGATCACGGCGATGCCGCGCGCGCGGTCCCGCTCCCCGATTCCACCCTCGATGGCGATCTCTGCGCGGCCGCGCGCAGAGCCTTCGCGCTGGTCAACACCAAGCGCATCGCCGTGCGCGGCTTGACGGTCAGTCTGGAGCGGATCGAGGAAGCGAGCGGACAGCTCGAGATGTGGGAGACGGGTGGCGGAACCGCGGAACGGCGGAACGGCGGAAGTGGTGTGGCAGCCCTTCAGCATGCCCTGGATCACATCCGCTCCCGCTATGGAGCCCGTGGCGCCGCCCGCGGCAGCCAGGTGGGCGCGCTCACCACCCGTGCCGCCCCCCGACTATGATTCGCGCGTCGATCACGGAAACGAGTGGATGCTCTCGAAGAAGGCCAAGTATGCCATCAAGGCGCTCCTCGCCCTCGCCGACCGCGAGGGTGAGGAGCCGATGCGCATCGCGGACCTCGCCCGCGAGGAGCAGATTCCGCCCAAGTTCCTCGAGCTGATCCTTCTCGGCCTCCGGAACAACGGGATCCTTCAGAGCCGGAAGGGCAAGGGCGGCGGCTACCGCCTCGCCCGCGACCCGGCCGACATCTACCTTGGGCAGATCGTCCGGATGTTCGATGGCCCCCTCGCCCCCGTGCCCTGCGCCAGCCAGACCGCCTATGTACGCTGCGCCGACTGCCGCAACGAGGCCGAGTGCGGGGTGCGGCTCGCCATGAAGGAAGTCCGCGACGCCACGGCCAGAATCCTCGACGGAACCAGCCTCGCCGCGCTTCATGACCGCGTGGAGCAAGTCACCGCTCGGCGCATGAGGGGCATTCTGTCGGACTAGCAACTCCTCTGTAGATCCCCTCCAAGAATCGTCGTCCCGAACGGTGCGAGGGATCGGCCCGGCATGCGAGTGAGGCACGGTCTCACCCTCATGAGCCGGCCGATCCCTCGCTCCGCTCGGGATGACGAGCAGTGGCACACGGTTTGCCTATTTATCCCATCGGATAGATAGACTAGTGTGGACCATGTCCGAGCCGACAACGATCCGCTTCCTCTCCCCCGGAGCTCCTCAGGGAGCTGCGCGAGGCGCTCAGATCGCTCCGCTATGGAACGATCGAGCTGGTGCTCCACGACGGACGGGTAGCGCAGCCGAGCGACGTGATAAAGTTCGCTTCAGGTAATGACTTAGTAGCGGCGTCGCCCCCGGCGCGCCCCATCGGACCGACCGGACCGCCGGAAGTCCACCACTCGAATGCAGAGGGAGATCCGCGCAATGCGTGCGGTCCGGCAATGGGTCACCAGTATCGTGTTGACCACGGCAAGTGTGGGTGTTGCGCCACAGGTCCTGGCACAAAGCTCGGCTGCAACAGACAACAGCATCAGTGACACCTCCTCCCTCGAAGCGCGGGTGGACGCGCTCGACCAGCAGATACGGGTCTTGGAGCGCCTGCGGGCGCTCGCCGTCGACAGCGCGGCCGCGGCGGCCAAGACTCGCCAGTCGGCGACCGCCAACGCCAAGGACGGGTTCAGCCTCAAGTCCGCGGACGGGCAGTACTCGCTCAAGCTCCGGGGCTACGCACAGGCTGACGGCCGGTTCTTCGCCTCGGACGCCGTCGCTGCCATTCCCGACAACTTCCTGCTCCGGCGAGCCCGCCCGATCCTGGAAGTGACCGTCGGCCAGTACTTCGGCTTCCGCATCATGCCCGACTTCGGCAACGGACAGACGGCGCTGCTGGATGCCTACTGGGAAGGCAAGTTCGACCCGGCCTTCTCGGTCCGAGCCGGCAAGTTCAAGCCGCCGATCGGATTCGAGCGGCTCCAGTCGGCCACCGACATCAGCTTCGGCGAGCGGGGACTCCCCACCAACCTGGCGCCCAGCCGCGACATCGGCCTTCAGATCGCGGGTGAGGCCAGCGGCGTCTTCGAGTATCAGGTCGGGATCTTCAACGGAGCGACCGACCTCGCGAGCGCCGACGGCGATCTGAACGATTCCAAGGATCTCGCCGCGCGCGTGTTCGTCCAGCCCATCAGGGGCGGTGCGCTCCAGGGACTGGGGCTCGGCCTGTCCGGCAGCACCGGCGTGGAACAGGGCAACGCCACCGCGACGGACCTGTCCGGTTACCGCTCGGCCTCACAGCAGACCTTCTTCCGGTATAGGACCGACGCGGTCGCACCCGAGAACACCGTGATCGCGGAAGGGCGCCGCAGCCGGCTCTCCCCCCACGCCTATCTCGGCCTGGGCTCGTTCGGCCTGCTGGGCGAGTACATCGTGAACCGCCAGGAGGTCCGGCGCGCCGGGTCGGTAGCCACGCTGACTCACACGGCCTGGCAGGCGAGCGGATCGTTCTTCCTGACCGGCGAGTACGCCGGCTTCAGGAGCCCGACGCCCAGGAAGCCCTTCGACCTGACGGCCGGAACGTTCGGTGCGATCGAGCTGGCCGCGAGATACGGCGAGCTCGACATCGACGACGAGGCCTTTCCCCTGTTCGCCAACTCCGCGAGCGCATCCACCAAGGCCAGGGGCCTCGGCCTCGGCGTCAACTGGCACCTCAACAAGCAGATCAAGGTCCTCCTGAGCTACGAGCACACCACGTTCGATGGCGGCGCCGCCACCGGCGACCGCGCGTCGGAGGATTTCGTGGTGACCCGTTTCCAGCACGCCTTCTGACCTCGACCCGATTCTCGATTCCATGAGAGGCATTCCGACCACCATGCGCAACCGACTTCTCGCTTCCGGCGCGCTCATCGCGACTCTGGCGGCGGCCACTGCGGACGCGGCCGCCCAGGGCGCGCCCAAGCCCGTGAACCTCCTCAACGTGTCGTACGATCCGACGCGTGAGCTGTACGAGGAGCTCAACCACGAGTTCATCCGGTACTGGAAGGGGAAAACCGGCCAGGACGTGAGGATCCGCCAGTCACACGGAGGCTCGGGCAAGCAGGGCCGATCGGTGATCGACGGCCTCCAGGCCGACGTAGTCACTCTCGCGGTGGCCTACGACATCGATCAGATCGCGGAAAAGGGGCGCCTCATCGCGGCCGATTGGCAGGGCCGCCTGGCCGACAACAGCTCGCCCTACACCTCCACCATCGTGCTGCTGGTGCGGAAGGGAAACCCGAAGGGCATCAAGGACTGGGGTGATCTGGTGAAGCCGGGCGTCTCGGTCATCACGCCCAATCCCAAGACCTCGGGCGGTGCCCGCTGGAACTACCTGGCGGCCTGGGCGTGGGCGCTCCGCCAGCCGGGCGGCAACGACGCCACCGCCAAGGCGTTCGTCGCCAGGCTGTACAAGAACGTCCCGGTGCTGGACGCCGGCGCCCGGGGCTCCACCACCACCTTCGTGGAGCGGGGTATCGGCGACGTGCTGCTCGCCTGGGAGAACGAGGCGCTGCTCGCGATCAAGGAGATGGGCCCCGGCAAGCTCGAGATCGTCGCGCCGTCCGTCAGCATCCTGGCCGAGCCGCCGGTGTCCGTGGTGGACCGGGTGGCACGCAAGCGCGGCACCCAGCCGGTGGCCGAGGCCTACCTGCGATACCTCTATACCGAAGTGGGACAGGAGATCGCGGCGAAGAACTTCTACCGTCCGCGGCTCGCGTCGGTGGCCGCGAAGTACGAGTCGCAGTTTCCCAAGCTGACGCTGGTCACGGTGGATGGCGTGTTCGGCGGGTGGCGAAAGGCGCAGGCCGCGCACTTCGCGGACGGCGCGTCATTCGATCAGATCTACCAGCCCGGCCGCTAGTCCCGGCTCGATCCACTTCTACGAAGGGGTGAGGATGCGGCACAACTCGCGGACCGTGCTACCGGGATTCGGCCTGTCCCTGGGGATCACCTGCACCTATCTGAGCCTGCTGGTGCTGATCCCCCTGGCAACCGTCTTCACCAAGACGGCCGAGCTCTCGGGCCCGGCCTTCTGGGCCACCGTCACCGACCCCAGGGTGGTGGCGTCCTATCGGGTGACCTTCGGCGCGTCCTTCGTCGCGGCGCTGGTCAATACCGTCTTCGGCCTGCTGGTCGCGTGGGTGCTGGTACGCTACAGGTTTCCCGGCCGGCGGCTGGTGGACGCCATGGTGGACCTGCCGTTCGCCCTGCCCACCGCCGTGGCCGGCATCGCGCTCACGACGCTCTACGTTCCCAACGGATGGGTCGGCGGCTATCTCGAGCCGCTGGGGATCCAGGTGTCCTACACCTGGATCGGGATCACGGTGGCGCTGATCTTCATCGGCTTGCCCTTCGTGGTCCGCACGGTGCAGCCGGTGCTCGACGATCTCGAGGTCGAGGTGGAGGAGGCGGCGGCGAGCCTCGGGGCCCGGCGCTGGCAGACCTTCACCAGGGTGGTGTTTCCCACCGTCGCGCCCGCGCTGCTCACCGGCTTCGCCATGGCCTTCGCCCGCGCGATCGGCGAGTACGGCTCGGTGGTGTTCATCTCCGGCAACATGCCGATGAAGACCGAGATCGTGCCGCTGCTCATCATCACGAAGCTCGAGCAGTACGACTATGCCGGCGCCACCGCGGTTGCGCTGGTGATGCTCGTCGTCTCGTTCCTGCTGCTCCTCACCATCAACCTGCTCCAGTGGGTGGCCCGGCGCCGCCTGGCGGTCTGACGCATGACCACCGCCGCCGTCTTTCGGTCCGCCACCGCCGCGCCCCGCGCCGTCACCCGTGCGACCGGCGAGTCGCGGGTGGTGCGCTGGCTCCTAATCTCCATCGCGCTCGTGTTCCTGGCATTGGTGCTGCTGCTCCCGCTGGTCCTGGTCTTCAACCAGGCATTCGCCAAGGGACTCCCGGCCTACTGGGACGCGATCGTCCAGCCGGACGCTCTCAGCGCGGCCAAGCTGACACTCCTCACCGCGGCGATCGCGGTGCCGGCCAACCTCCTCTTCGGCGTCGCCGCGGCCTGGTGCGTCACCAAGTTCGAGTTTCGGGGCAAGAGCGTGCTCATCACGCTGATCGACCTGCCGTTCGCGGTGTCGCCGGTCATCTCAGGCATGATCTTCGTGCTGCTCTTCGGCGCGCAGGGGTGGCTCGGTGACTGGCTCTTCGAGCACGACATCCGGATCATCTTCGCCGTCCCCGGGATCGTGCTCGCCACCACCTTCGTGACGGCGCCCTTCGTGGCCCGCGAGCTGATTCCCCTGATGCAGGAGCAGGGGTCGGAAGAGGAGGAGGCCGCCATCGTGCTGGGGGCGAGCGGCTGGCAGACGTTCTTCCGGGTGACGCTCCCGAACATCAAATGGGGCCTGCTGTACGGGCTCATTCTCTGCAATGCCCGAGCGATGGGCGAGTTCGGCGCGGTGTCCGTCGTCTCGGGGCACATCAGGGGCGAGACCAACACGCTCCCCCTGCACGTGGAGATCCTCTACAACGAGTACGCCTTCGCGGCGAGCTTCGCCGTGGCGTCCGTGCTCACGCTGCTCGCGCTGGTCACGCTGGCACTCAAGACACTGGTCGAGAAAAGGATGGCGTCATGAGCATCGAGGTCCGCAACCTCCGCAAGGCGTTCGGCACCTTCGTGGCGCTGGACGACGTGAACCTGGACGTGCCCGGCGGCGAGCTGGTAGCGCTGCTGGGCCCCTCGGGCTCCGGCAAGACCACCCTGCTCCGAATCATCGCCGGGCTCGAGCCGGCCGATCAGGGCCTGATCCGCTTCGAGGGCGAGGACACGACCGACCGGCCGGTGCGGGAGCGCCAGGTGGGCTTCGTGTTTCAGCACTACGCGCTCTTCCGTCACATGAGCGTGTTCGAGAACATCGCGTTCGGTCTCCGGGTGCGTCCTCGCCCGGTGCGTCCGTCGGACGAGGAGATCCGGGACACGGTGATGGGCCTGCTCCGCCTGGTGCAGCTCGAGGCGCTCGGGCAGCGCCGGCCCTCGGAGCTGTCGGGCGGCCAGCGGCAGCGGGTGGCACTGGCCCGCGCGCTGGCGGTGAAGCCCAAGGTCCTGCTGCTCGACGAGCCGTTCGGCGCACTCGACGCGAAGGTGCGGAAGGAGCTGCGGCGCTGGCTCCGACGGCTACACGAGGAGGTGCACGTCACCAGCGTCTTCGTCACCCACGACCAGGAGGAAGCGCTGGAGGTGTCCGATCGGGTGGTGATCATGAACGAGGGCCGGGTGGAGCAGAGCGGCACCCCGGAAGAGGTGTACGAGCGACCCGCGACGCCGTTCGTCTACGGTTTCCTCGGCGACGTGAACCTGTTCCATGGCCGCATCGACCGCGGACGGGTGAAGGTCGGCGCCAGCGAGCTGGACGCGCCGGAGTGGGCCGAGGCGAGGGACCAGGCCGGCGTGGCGTACGTGCGAACCTACGACGTCGAGCTGACGCCGTCCTCGTCGGGCCGCTCGAGCATCGAGACGATCGTCCGCCACATTCGCGCGTTTGGCCCGGTGATCCGGCTGGAGCTCGACCGGGTCGAGGACGGCGGGAGCGTCGAAGCGCACCTTCCCCGGGCGCAATACGACAAGCTTGGGCTCGTGAAGGGCCAGCGTGTCTTCGTGTCGCCCACCAGCGTGAGGGTCTTCGCCGGCCCGGCGGACGGCAGCGCGGCACGCATCGCCTGAATCTTTTCCGGTGGGCTTCCGGTAGAGGAAGGAGGCCCACCATCGGGAGAAGATTCCATGTCCCATCGCACCCGCCGGGCGCGGGGTCTCGCCTCGCTCGCCCTCGCGGCACTCATGGCCACTGCGCCAGGCGCGGCCGCTCAGACGGCACACCCGGCCGGCAAGGTTTCAATCAGCACCACCTCGACCGAAGCCCAGGCCGATTTCGTCAAAGGACGGGCGCTCGCGGAGAACCTCCGCATTCACGACTCGCGCGAGTTCCTGCTTCGCGCCATCGCCAAGGACCCCGACTTCGCGCTCGCCCACCTGAGCCTGGCCAACAGCGCGCCGACCGGGAAGGAGTTCTTCGACCACCTCGGTCACGCCGTCGCGCTAGCCGGGAAGGCGTCCAAGGGCGAGCGCCTCATGATCCTCGGCGCCGAGGCCGGCGCCAACGCCGATCCCGCGAAGCAGCTCGAGCACTACCGCCAGCTCGTGGCCGAGTTCCCCGAGGACGAGCGGGCCCACTTCCTGCTCGGCACCACCTACTTCGGCCAGCAGGAGTACGACAATGCGATCGAGGAGTACCGCCGGTCCACCACGATCGCGCCCGGCTTCGCGCCCGCCTACAACATCCTCGGCTACGCCTACCGCACGCAGGGACGCTACCCCGAGGCCGAACGGGTGTTCAAGAAGTACGTCGAGCTCATCCCCGACGACCCCAACCCGTACGACTCCTACGCCGAGCTGCTGATGAAGATGGGGCGGTTCGACGAGTCCATCGCCCAGTACCGGAAAGCCCTCGCCCAGAATCCCGAGTTCGCGCCGTCGCGCCTCGGCATCGCCAGCAACCTGATGTTCCAGGGCAAGTACGACGCCTCGCGCGCCGAGGCGCGGAAGCTCCAGGCCGCCGCGCGGAACGATGGCGAGAAGCGCGCGGCGATGTTCCAGGTGACGGCGACCTACGTGGAGGAGGGCAGGCTCGACCTGGCCCTGGCCGAGCTGGACAAGCAGTACGCCCTCGGCGAAGGCATCGGCGACGCCGCCGCCATGGCGGGTGACGCGACCTTCATGGGCAACGTGCTTCTCGAGGCCGGCAAGCCGGCCGAGGCGCTGAAGCGCTTCGAGCAGGCACTGCAGGTCGTCGAAGGCTCCCAGCTCTCCGCGGAGGTCAAGGAGAACGCCAGGCTGATCCACCGCTACAACGCGGCTCGAGTCGCGGTGGCAGCCGGGGACCTGGCGACGGCCCGGCGCGAGGGCGATGCATTCATGCGGGAGAGTCAGGCGAAGAAGAACAGCTTCCAGGTCCGGCTGGGGCATGAGACGGCGGGAATGATCGCACTGGCGGAGAAGGACCACGATGGAGCGCTGAAGCATCTCGCGCAGGCGAGCCAACAGGATCCGTACAACCTCTATCGGATGGGCCTGGCGTACGAAGCGAAGGGCGAGCGTGCCAAGGCGAAGGAGATGTTCCGGAGCGCGGCGGAGTTCAATCAGCTGCCCACGCTCAACTCGGCGTTCGTGCGGGCGAAGGCCCGGAAGGTGAAAGCCTAGTTGCGGGCTACCACTCCACCACGAGCTTGCCGAACGTCTCGTTCGACTCCATGACCCGGTGGGCCTCGGCCAGCCGGGTCATCGGATACACGGCCTGCACCACCGGCCGCAGCGGCGCCGACTGGTCGACCCGCCGGTCGAACAGGGGCAGCATTCGCTGGGAGAATTCGGCGACCAGCGCCTTCCGCTCCTCGAGGCTCCGCACCCGCATCGCCGTGCCGATCACCTCCAGCCGTTTCCGCACCATCGGTCCGAGATCGGCCGTGGTGCGGCTCCCCGCCAGGAAGCCGAGCAGCACCAGCCGGCCCTGGGGCGCGAGCACCGCGAGATTGTCGCCGAACGCCGGGCCACCGATCGCATCGATCACCACGTCCACGGGCTCGGTCAGGGCCTCGCGGAACGTCGTCCTGCTGGTGTCGATGCCGGTGTCGAGCCCGTAGACCAGCGCCCGTGCCAGCTTGTCGGCACTGCGGGACGTGCCGATTACCGTCGCGCCGAGGTGCCGTGCGATCTGCGAGGCGGCCGTGCCGACGCCGCTGCCGACGGCGTGGATCAGCACCCGCTCCCCGGCACGCAGCCGGCCGCGGGTGACCAGCGCGTCGTACGCCGTGAGGAAGACCTCGGGGATGGCGGCGGCCTCGGCGAACGGCAGATCGTCGGGCACGGCGAGCGCCTCGTCGGCGTGCACGGTCACCAGCTCGGCCTGGGCGCCGCCGCCCACCAGCCCCATCACCCGGTCGCCCGGTTTCCACCGCGTCGTGTCGCGCACCGCCTCGACCTCGCCGGCGTACTCGAGCCCGGGAATGTCGGCCGGCCAGCCGGGGGGTGCGGGATAGTTCCCGCGGCGCTGAAGCAGATCCGCCCGGTTGAGGCCGGCGGCGCGCACCCGCACGCGGATGTGGCCGGGCTTCACCTCCGGCTTCGGCACGTCCCCGATCGAGATCACCTCCGGCCCGCCCGCTCCACTGAAGATCACTGCTCGCATCGGGTCCCCTTGCTGGTGACGACAGACGGAAAGAGCGCGAGGTGACGAACAATAAGCCGAGGCTAGCCCGCCCCTTCAGTTGACATACGCCGGACAGTTCGATAACTATAAAACTCATGAGCAGCCGGAATTCGTCGCCCTCGAGCATCAGCACGGGGCAGTTCGACCGCATCGCCAAGGCCCTGGCCGATCCCCGCAGGGTCGCCGTTCTCGAGGCGATCGCTCGCGAGGAGTCGGGCCGGGAGTATTGTGCCTGCCAGGACCTGCGCGACCAGTTCCCGATCTCCAAGGCCACGATGTCGCACCACATCAAGGAGCTGGTCAGGGCCGGACTGATCGACGCGCGGCGCGAAGGCCAGTTCCTTCACTGCCGGGTTCGCCGCGAGGCGATGGAAGCGTACACTACCGAGTTGCTGCGGCGGGTGCGCGCGTCGGTCATCGGTTTACCCGCGCGCAGCTCCTGAGCGCGAGGCTTTCTTTTTCCTGTGAGTTTGACAGTTGTACAACTATAAGACTCAACGGTGAGGACCATGGGTAAGGCATCGATCGCCCTCGCGCTCCTTCTCAGTGCCTGCGCCTCGACTGCGGGGTATCGCGCCCCGGAGGTCAGAATTCCGGCGGCGTTCCAGCAGCGGCTCGACAGTCTCGCCCCGCCCGCGGCGGCCGGCACCGTGCCGACGGTTGCGAGCGACACGACACCCGTCGCCGAATACTGGCGCGCGCTTGGCGACAGTGCACTCGACCGCCTCCTGGACCAGGCGCTTCGCGGCAACCTCGACGTCGAGGCCGCCCAGGCGCGAATCCGGGGCGCCCGGGCGCTGCGGACCGGCGCCGCGCTGGATTTCGTCCCCACCGTCACCACCGTCGCCGGCTACACCCGGCAAAGGCTCGCCGGCGCCACCTTCCCCATCGGCGGCGGCACGTTTCCCGATCAGGACATCTGGGACGCCGGCTTCGACGCCTCGTGGGAGCTGGACGTCTTCGGCAGGGTGCGCCGTGGCGTTCAGGCGCGCGGGGCCCTGGTCGGCGCGGCGGAGCAGGACCTCCGCGAGGTCGAGGTGTCGCTCGCCGCGGAGCTGTCCAGGGTGTACTTCGAGCTGCGGGGAGCACAGGAGCAGCTCGCCGTGGCGGAGCGCAACGCCGAGAATCAGCGCCGAACGCTGGCGCTCACCCGTGAGCGGCTGGAGGCAGGGCGCGGCACCGCATTCGATACCGATCGAGCGCAGGCCCAGCTGAGCATCACCCTCGCGTCAATCCCCGCCCTCGAGGCGCGGCTCGCGGCGGCGCAGTACCGCATCGGCGTCCTCGCGGGCCGCCCGCCGGCCGAGGTAGCGGTCGAGTTGCGGCCGACCGGGGCGATACCTCCGCTCCCGGCCGCCGTCCACGTGGCCGCGCCGGATTCTCTCATCCGCCACCGCCCCGACGTGGCCGCGGCGGAGCGCCGGGTAGCGGCGGAGCATGCGTTCGTGGGATCGGCCAGGGCGGAATTCCTCCCTCGGCTCAGCGTCGGCGGCAGCGCCGGCTACTCGTCGGCCGACTTCGACGGCCTGGGAGACCGGGGCACGTTCCGCTATGCCGTCGGACCGGTGATCTCCTGGCCCGCGCTCAACCTGGGCCGTGTGAAGGCGCGAGTGGATGTGGCCCGGGCGCTGGAGGCCGAGGCCCGGGCACGGTACGACCAGACGGTGCTGCGCGCGCTCGAGGAGGTGGAGACCGCGCTGGTCCGCTACCGGACCTCGCTCGCGCGGGTGGACCGGATCGAGGAGGCGGCGGCCGCGAGCCGCCGCGCGGCGGAGCTCGCCCGGCTGCGGTTCACTGGAGGCGTGACGGACTTTCTGCAGGTGCTCGACGCCGAGCGGACGCAGCTCGAGGCGGAGGACCAGCTGGCGCAGAGTCGTACCAACGCGGCGATCACCTACGCCGCACTGTACAAGGCGCTCGGCGGCGAGCGGGCGCCTACACGCGCTCCCTGAGTCGGGCGGTACTTGACGCCACACGAGCCGCGCCCGACATTGGAGCATGGGAGAACAAACACCGAAAACAAGCCCGGCAGGAAGCCCCTGGAAACAGCAAAAGGCAGGAACTCGAATGGGCCTGACGTACTGCGACGTCGCACCCGGCCATGAATGGCACGGCCCCTACCACGACGACGAATACGGCTTCCCGCTCGACGGCGATGCCGAGCTGTTCGAGCGGCTGGTGCTGGAGATCAACCAGGCCGGCCTCTCCTGGCTCACCATCCCAAAAAGCGCGACGCGTTCCGGCGTGCGTACCACGGATTCGATCCGGCGGCGGTGGTGGCCTACGGCGCCCCCGACCGGCGGCATCTGCTCGCCGACGCGGGCATCGTAGGCAACCGGCTCAAGGTGGAGGCCGCCACCCACAACGCGGCGCGCATCCTCGAGCTGCGCGAGAGCCACGGCTCGTTCGCCTCGTGGCTCTCGGCGCATCATCCTCGGTCGAAGGAGGAATGGGTGAAGCTCTTCAAGCGCACCTTCCGCTTCACCGGCGGTGAGATTGTGGGCGAGTTCCCGATGAGCATCGGCCACTTGCCGGGCGCCCACACGGCGGATGGCCCGGTCCACCGTCGCATGAGGCGACGGCCACCCTGGGCTCGCGGCGGCGCCACCGTGCGGGCGCGATGAGCCGCCGGGTCGCTGGGCCCGCGGGCAAGCTCGCCGTGGACGACGGCGGCAGCGGCGATGCCGTCGTGCTCGTGCACTCGCTGGCCGGCAACACCGGACACTGGTCGGCGCAGCTCGAGCACCTGCGAGGCCGGCGGCGGGCGGTGGCGCTGGATCTCCGCGGTCACGGCCGGTCGGAAGCTCCCCGGAGCGCGGAGTACTCGATCGAGGCACAGGCGCTCGACGTCGGTGCGGTGGCGGACGCACTGGGGCTCGAGCGGTTCGCCCTGGTGGGGCACAGCATGGGTGCGGGGGTGGCGCTGGCCTACGCCGGCGCCCATCCGGGTCGCGTCACCCATCTGCTGGTCGCCGATCCCATCGGCGACGGAACCCGGACTCCCGAGGCCGAAGTCCGGCCGTTCCTCGACGCGGTCGAATTCGGCGCCTACGCCGAGACCATCGAGGGATATTGGAGCGGCATCGCGGGCTCCGACGGCGCGCTGCTGGAGCGGCTGCTGCGCGATCTGCGGGAGACGCCCAGGGAGACGGTCGTACGGGGCCTGCACGCGGTGATGGCGTTCGATCCCAAGCCAGCGCTCGCGGAGTATCGCGGCCCGACGCTGGCGGTGATCACTCCCGCCAACGACTTCGGCTACAGCATGCACCGGGTCGGTCCCGGCCTTCCGCACCGGGTCATCACCGGAACGGGCCACTGGCTTCAGATCGAGAGGCCGGAGGAGTTCAACCGGATTCTGGAGCGGTTCCTGGAGGAGTAGGCGACGGCGGCCGGCCCTCCATGACGTATTCCTCGTACAGCATGTCCAGCGCCCGTCCCGGATCCCCGCACAGCCCCTCGTGAATGGGCGACGTCTGGAGCACATCCGACCGCGGCGCGGTCAGCCAGTGGAACCGCTCGGATACCGGATCATGCCTCCGGGTTGTCAAGAGATCTCCTGCCGCCGCCAGGCCCGGCTCAGCCGGCCGGCTTACCCCAGATCTCTTCCAGGCGCTGCGCCCTGCCGCAGTTCCATTTGTAAAACTTGTAACGCACCGGGTTCTTCTTGTAGTAGCCCTGGTGGTACTCCTCCGCCGGGTAGAACGGGCCGGCCGCCACGATCTCCGTGGCGATCGGCTGGTCGAGGCGCTTCGAATCCTCGATGGCCCGCTTCGACGCCTCCGCCGCGCGCCGCTGCGCCTCGTCGTGATAGAAGATGGCCGAACGGTACTGGCTGCCCTGGTCGCAGAACTGGCGATCAACCGCCACCGGATCCACGTTGCGCCAGAAGACCTGGAGCAGCTGGTCGTAGGTGACCTTCGCGGGGTCGTAGGCGATCTCGACCGCCTCCGCGTGCCCCGTGCCGCCATTGGACACCTGCTCGTACGTGGGGCTCGGTGTCCGGCCGCCGAGGTACCCCGAGACGGCCGAGACCACCCCATCCACTTTCTCGAACGCCTCTTCGACGCACCAGAAGCAGCCCCCGGCGAAGGTCGCCTTGGCCGTCCCGGTCTGAGCGGTCGCCGGCGTCGCCGCCGCCATCAGGCCAACCAGGGGCAGCAGTCCGGCCGCGAGCCGGCCAGGCCTCATTTCGCCACCTTCTGAAACAGCGACAGGTACTGGCCATACCCTTCGGCTTCGAGGCGATCCACCGGGACGAACCGCATGGCCGCTGAATTCATGCAGTAACGCAGCCCCGTGGGCTTCGGGCCGTCATCGAAGACGTGGCCCAGATGCGAGTCGGCGTGCTTGGAGCGCACCTCGGTGCGGGTCGTCAGGAACCCCTTGTCTTCCCGCTCGACGATGTTCCCCGCCTCGAGCGGCCGCGTGAAGCTGGGCCAGCCGGTGCCCGAGTCGTACTTGTCGTGGGAGCTGAAGAGGGGTTCACCCGAGACGACATCCACGTAGATGCCGGCGTCCTTCTTGTCCCAATACTCGTTGGCGAAGGGCGGCTCGGTGCCGTCGCGCCTCGCCACCTTGTACTGAATGGGAGACAATGTCCGCTTCAGGTCGGCGTCGCTCTTCTTCTCGTACGTCACGGCTGCTTCCTTTCCGGCGGTTTGAGCCTGTCCGGCAGTTGCGGCCCCCAGGTTGACGGCCGCGCCGAGTACCGCGATTCGCGTTAAGGTCCAGATTGCTCTTCCCATGGTCTCGATCCCCTGGTCGTAGTGTCCCTCAAAGAACGCCTTGAGGGCCCTTTTGGTTCAGGGGTCCCGGCCGGGGCCGGTCTTGCGCCGTCAAGCGCGCCACGAACCAGTCGCCCGCAGGCTCCGTGAGATCCAGGCAATACTGCGCCGGCACCGCCGTTTCGCCCGTTGCCGGCCCCTCCGCCCAGGACCGGACGAAGAGTCCCCTCCGGCCCAACCACCCGAGAACCCCGGCATCCGGGCCCACCCAGGCCAGCACCTTCGCGCATCGGGCCACCTCGGGACGCGCGACGTATCCCGCCGCCACCAGGTCGAAAGGATAAAATCCGTCTCGGCCGATGTCGCCCTCCCAATAACCCAGCCACCGGCGAGACCGGGCAGCCACCCAGCCAGCCGCTCCACCGGCGGCCGCCATGCGGTCGAGGTCCCTGCTGGTCAGTGCGATCTCGCGCGCCGCCTCGTAAGGCAGCAGCGTCAGCGGCAGACGCATGCCGAGGAGGCCGAGCGCGGCTTCCTGATCCTGGGCGAAATTGAAGTCGCGAAACACCGGACCGTGTCCGAAGATGCTCGGCGCCGTCGTTTCGAGTCGCGGCCCGGCCGGCTCTCCCCTGCGCCAGGCTTCTACCGGCAACGTCAGCGTGATGGCGAACACCACGGCGATAGTGAGCAGACCGGTGGCGATGATGCGGAGCGACGTACTCACGGTGAGAGAGGTCCCGCCGACTCGGGCCCCTACGCCTGGAGCACGCTCGGCGGCCCCAGCTCGGTGGGTGTCCTGACGGAACGGGTGCCGTCCGGATTATCCCACCCCAGCCGCTCCTCGCCGAACGGCAGGGCGAGCACGTCCGGCAGGGTCAGCTCGGCCGGATCGCGGTAGCCGGGCACACCGATGACGATAGCGGGCTGCGCCACGTTTCGGCGCAGGGTTCCGTGCAGCCAGTCCCACAGCGTGAGGCCGCTCGACCAGTTGGAGTTCGCCTCGTCCTCGAGCATCGAGTGGTGGATCCCGTGGAGGCGCGGCGTGACGACCCACCGGCTGAGCCGGCGCTCCAGGCCGATGGGAAGACGCACGTTCGAATGGTGGAACAGAATCGAGCAGAAGAGAAACGTCTGCCAGGCGGAGAGGGCGGGCGGGGACACTCCAATGGCCGCGACCTGAGCGGCACGCCAGGGCACCGAGACGGCGAGCTCGGCGAAGTGGAATCGCAGCGCGGTCGAGGCATCCATGTCGAGGTCGGCGTGGTGTACCAGGTGGAAGCGCCAGAGCCACGGCACCTTGTGCACCAGCACGTGCCAGAGGTACAGGGTGTAGTCCATCAGGACTACGGCCAGCACGGTCTCGGCCCAGGGCGGGAGCCGCATCTGCTGGAGCAGCCCCCAGCGCCGGCGCCGGACCAGACGAGCGAGTGGGACGACGATCGGGCGCTCGGCTACGTGCAGGGCGATGGCGCCGAACCCGCCGACCGCAAGATTGCGGACATCGCGCCGGAGCTTCGACTCGACCTGCCGGTCTCGGAGTCCTTGGCGTCGCTCCAACCAGACTAGCCCGGCGAACCAGGCCACCGTAAGCCCGGTGATCAGCCAGCGCGACGCACCCTTCTGTTTCTTGTTCACCATAGGTCGGCTCTTGGCCCAGGCAGGTGATGAATGAGAAGGTTCGGGTAAGCCGCACGACGAGAACCTGTCATCGCTGTGTTGAAGACAGAAGCTCAGAGGACGGCTGCAGGCTGAGCTGGCAAGCGACGAAGCAGGGTGAGCGAATCGAGGGGCTCCTGCGGGCCCTGGGTGCGCTGTGCGAGCGGCGTGAACGGTCCGGGGAGGCTGGCCAAGCCCCGCCAACCCCAGCC
>JACDHV010000194.1 GCA_013820855.1 Gemmatimonadales bacterium
ATTCCGGAGTCCGCGTGCTCAGCTGCCCATCCACCCCTTGCCGGCCACCAGTTCGTGCACCAGGTCCTCCCCGGTGCGGTCGGCGGCCTCGGCCGCGAAGTTGGTCACCACGCGGTGCCGCAGCACGGAAGGCGCCACGGTGCGCACGTCGTCGAGGTCGGCCATCGGCCGGCCCGCCATCGCTGCGCGGGCCTTGGCGCCGAGCACCAGGTATTGCGAGGCGCGCGGGCCGGCGCCCCATTCCACGTATTCCCTGATGAAGGCCGGCGCGTCGGGGTCGGCGGGACGCGTCATCCTGGCCAGGGCCACCGCGGAGCGGATCAGCCCGCGCGAGACCGGCACCCGCCGCACCAGCGACTGCATCGCGAGCACCGACGGAGCGTCGAGGACCGCGTGGAGGGCCGCGCGGACGGCGCCGGTGGTCTGCTCGACGATCGCCTCTTCCTCGGCCCGCGACGGATAGCCCACCCTGAGCTCGAGCATGAACCGGTCGAGCTGCGCCTCGGGCAAGGGATACGTGCCCTCCTGCTCGATCGGGTTCTGCGTGGCGAGCACGAAGAAGGGATCGGGCAGCCCGTAGGTGCTGCCCCCCGCGGTGATCTGGTGCTCCTGCATCGCCTGCAGAAGCGCGGCCTGCGTTTTCGGCGGCGTCCGGTTGATCTCGTCGGCGAGCACCACGTTCGCGAAGATCGGCCCGTGCACGAACCGGAACGAGCGGCGGCCGGTGGTAAGGTCCTCCTCGATGATCTCCGTGCCGGTGATGTCGCTCGGCATGAGGTCGGGGGTGAACTGCACCCGGTTGAAGCTGAGCTCGAGCGCCTCGGCCACGGTCTGGACCATGAGGGTTTTGGCCAGTCCGGGCACCCCGATCAGGAGCGCGTGGCCGCCGGCGAGGACCGCGGTGAGGATCCCGTCCACCACGTCCTCCTGCCCCACGATCCGCTGCGCGACCTGGGCCCGAAGGCGCTTCACGGCGGCGACGAGGCGCTCGAGCTGCTGCACGTCGTCCTGAGGAACGCTCTGCGTTGCGGTCATGCTCTCTCGGTATGGTGTCTGGGTTGAGATTACCCGGGTGACTGGGGAGATGCCAGACGCCAGGTGACGTAGCGCCGGGCATGAGGTCCCCTGGCGCCCCGTTGCCCCGGCCAATCCTGCTTGCGAAATTTTTCACAAGCCGGTAGGTTTTGCCCCGTGACAACCCCTGAGCCGGGCGGCCGGAAGTCGCCCGGGCCGATGCGTTACGCGGGGCTGGGCATCCAGCTCGCCGTCAGCCTGGTGGTGTTCGTCCTGGCCGGGCAGTGGGCCGATCGGAAGCTCGGCACCGGCGGGATTCTCACCATCGCGGCGGCCTTCCTCGGCTTCGGCGGCACCATGTACTCGCTGATCCGCTCGCTCAACAGGAAGGACGGCGGTGGCGAGTGACGCGGGCCGGCCGCTACTGCGCCGGTGTAGGGGCCGTCGCCGCCGCAGGGCTCCTGGCAGTGGGGGTGTCGCCGGTGGAATCGCGGCCGGGCGTTCTCTGGGGCCTGGTTACCGGGCTGCTGCTGCAGGCCCCGCTCGGGTGGTGGACGCTCCGGGCGATCGGAACCGACAGGTTCCTCACCGTCTGGGGGCTGGGGATGCTGGTACGCTTCGCGGTGGTGGCGATTGCGGCCTTCGCGCTGATGCCAAGGTCCCGACTGGCGGCGCCGATGCTGGTGACCATGGTGGGGATTCTGGTGGCGCTCCTGCTGGTCGAGGGAGTGGTGGCGATGCGGGAACACTCGCGGGAAGACGAGCGATGACACGATTCGTACGATCGGTGACGCTGGCCGCCGCGCTCATGATGGCGGCCGGAGCGAGTCCCGTGCTGTCGGCCCAGGAGCACGGCGGCACGGCCGACGTGGCCCGGGATGCGGTGGCCCCCTCGTCGCAGCGCGAAGCCACCGAGAACCAGATCGACATCGTCCACCACCTCGGGAACTCGCACGAGATCGAGACCCCGTTCGGCGTCGTGCACCTGCCGCGGTGGGAGCCCATCCACATCGGCGGCATCGCGCTCGACCTGTCGCCCACCAAGCATCTGGTGTTCATGCTCCTGGCCGCCACGATCGTGGCGCTCACTTTTCTGCTGAGCGCCCGCTCGGTGGCCCGGGCCCAGGCGGAGGGGCGGCCCGCGAAGGGTTTCGCGGGCTCGATGGAGGCGCTGGCGCTCTACATCCGCCAGGAAGTGGTGCTGCCCAACGTGGGGCACCACGGCGAAGGCTTCGCGCCCTACCTCCTCACGCTCTTCTTCTTCATCCTGGTGATGAACATCCTCGGCCTGCTTCCCTGGGGGTCGACCGCGACGGGGAACATCACCGTCACCGCGGCGCTCGCGCTGATGGCGTTCATCACCATCGAGGTGGCGGGCATGCGCGCGCTGGGATGGAAGGGGTACCTGAACACGATCTTCTATCTGCCGCCCGGCCTGCCCGGCCCGCTGAAGCCGATCATGCTGATCATCATGACGCCGGTGGAGATCATCGGAAAGCTGTCCAAGCCGTTCGCGCTCGCCGTCCGGCTCTTCGCCAACATGACGGCGGGCCACGTGCTGGTGCTGGCGCTGATCGGCTTGACGTTCCTGTTCCAGAGCTGGCTCGTCGGCGTGGCGGCAGCCATTCTCGCGACGGGTATCATGCTGCTGGAGCTGTTCGTCGCCTTCCTGCAGGCCTTCGTCTTCACGCTGCTGACGAGCGTGTTCATCGGGCTCATGCGGGCGGAGCACTAGGCAGGACCCCGACGCCCCGCGCGTCCGCGCGGCGTCGGCCGAGTAGTCCGCCGTCCGGCGGACGATGCCCGCTGCTCGCCGGCCCCGAGGGCCGGGGGCGATGGCGGGTCACCGTGGCGGAGCCGCTCAGGGAGAGGCGGCTCGAGCGCGGCGGACGCGACAGGCACCGGTTCTCCCGCCCATTCGACGGAGTCACGACATGCTGTACATGCTCGCCCTGCTTCAGGACGTTGCGGCCGCCGGGTCCGACAAGGGTCTCGGTCTCATCGGCGCCGGCCTTGCCGCCGGCCTCGCGGTACTCGGTGCCGGCATCGGCATCGGCCGCATCGGCGGATCGGCCACGGAGGGGATGGCGCGCCAGCCGGAGAACACCGCGCGCATTCAGACCGCCATGATCATCGCCGCGGCGCTCATCGAGGGCGTGGCGCTGTTCGTCGCGGTCATCGCCTTCCTGATCCAGGGCAAGATCACGTTCTGAGTCGTCTGTCATCGTCCGTCGGCCGCCGGCCGGACCCGCCCTCGGCGGCGAACCGGTAGCCGGCGGCCGATAGCCTCTCGCGGAGATGCCGATGCTCGACCTCACGCTCGCAGCCATCCAGGACCACGCGCCCGCCGCGCAGGAGCACGCGTCGGGGCCCCTCACGGTCGAGGGCGGCCTGATGTTCTGGACCATCGTCGTCTTCCTGCTGCTGCTGGCCATCCTCAAGCGGTTCGCCTGGCCTGCGATCCTCGGCGCGGTGGAGGCCCGGGAGCAGGCCCTGGAGCGCCAGCTCGCCGAAGCCGCGCGCGACCGCGAGCAGGCCGCCGCCCTGCTGGCGGAGCACCAGAAGCTCATCGCCGAAGCCAAGAGCCAGGCGCACGCGATCATCGTCGAGGCCAAGAGCGTCGCCGAGAAGGACCGCGCGCTCGCCATCGAGAAGACCCGGCAGGAGCAGGAGGAGCGGCTCGCGCGCGCCCGGCGAGAGATCGGCGCCGAGCGCGACCGCGCGGTAGCCGAGCTTCGGCGCGAGGCGGTGGATCTGTCGCTCGCCGCCGCGTCCAAGCTCATCGAGAAGCGGCTCGACGGCGACACCGACCGCAAGATCGTGCTCGACTATCTGGCTACGCTGGACCGGCGGCCGTGAGAGCGGAGACGATCGCGCGCAACTACGCCGAGGCGCTCTTCGATCTGGGCGATCGGGCCGGGCAGACGGATCGGTACGCGATGCTCATCGACGCACTGGCGGGAGCGGTCGAAACGACGCCCCAGGTGCAGGCGGTGCTCATGGCCCCTCGCATTCCGAAGTCCGAGAAGTCGCGGTTCCTCACCGCCGCGCTCGAGGGTGCCCCCCGGGAGTTCGTGCTGTTCCTCCAGGCGCTGGTGAAGCGGGGACGGCAGCGGCTGCTGCGGGAGATCGCCACCGAATACCAGGCGCTGCTCGACATCCGGCACAACCGGGTCCGCGCCGGCGTCACCCTCGCCCATGCGGCGGACGAGCCCCTGCAGCGCGACATCCAGGCCGCGCTCAGCCGCCAGCTCGGCAAAGAGGTGCTTGCGGCCTTCCACGTGGACCCGGACATTCTGGGCGGCACCGTCGTGCGCGTGGGCGAGCGAATTCACGACGGCTCGGTCCGACGCCGGATGACCAAGCTCCGGCGGCGGCTGCTCTCCGGCTGACCGGTACGGCCTCAATCGATTCGCCGCAGGTGGGGCTCGGCCCAGCGCAATCTCGCCTCGGCCGACATCAGCCGTTCCTTGGTGTAGTGCCGCAGCGGCAGGTCCCTGGCGCCGTAGCGCACCAGCAGGCGGTCCACTCGCAGAGCCCAGTCGCCGTCCGGCATTCCCTCCTCGTTCGCCACGTAGTCGCAGATCACTCGCATGTAGAAGCGGGTGATCGTCTCGTGGTAGCCGCTAGCGGGCGTGGTGCGGACCCCGTGGGCCGCGTTGAGCCGCTGGATCCGCTCGCGCATCACGGCAAGCGCCTCCTCGTACGGTGAGGCGTACAGAGCGCCACCGTCAGGTGGGCCTCGTGCGTCCACTCCGCCTTCGGCAGCGTCCAATCCTCGAACCGAGTGATCAGCCCCACGACATCATCGGAGTGGCCGAAGCGGCGGTGAGTCACGGTTGGAGCCGTCAGACACCCGCCTTTCGCTGCCTGGGCGGGGCGCCGCGCCGCTCGGGCCTTGGCCCGGCCGGACCATGGGCGCCGGGTGCGAACTGGATCATGAGCACGGCGCCCAGAATCAGCACCATGGCGGCGATGGTACGCGCCGTCACGGCCTCCCGCAGAATCAGCCAGCCGAGCAGTACGGCGACCACCGGGTTCACGTAGGCGTAGGTGCCCACCACGGTGGCGGAGGCATGGCGGAGCGCGTAGGCGTACGCGGTGAAGCCGATGATCGAGCCGAATACGATGAGATAGGCCATGGAACCCAGGCCGGGCAGCGACCAGCGCCACTCGCCCGCTTCGCCGAGCACCAGGCCGAGCAGCGTGATCACCACGCCGCCGGCCATCATCTGAACCGCCGAGGCGGCGTAGGGAGAGGTGTCCGTCGGGTTCCGCTTGGAATACACGGTGCCGAGCGCCCACGAGGCGCTCGCGAGCGTGAGCGCGACCGGCCCGGCGAGGTCGGCGCGCATCAGCTCGCCCGGCGTCACGCCCGCGAGGAGCCCGCTTCCCAGGAAGCCGAGCGCCAATCCCACCGCGACCCGCCAGGTGAAGACGGTGGTGCCGCCCGGCCACAGCGCGTCGAAGAAGGCGGCCCACAGCGGTACGGCCGCGACGAATACGCTCGCCGCTCCCGACTCCACGTGCTGCTCGGCCCAGACGACCACCGCGTTCCCTCCGAGAAGGAGGAAAAGGCCGGTGATCGCGAGCACCTTCCAGTCCCGGAGGCGTCGAGGCAGGCGGTCGCCGGTGGCGAGCACGATGCCCGCGAGGAGCAGCCCCGCGATGACGAAGCGCAGCCCGGCGAAGAGCATCGGGGGCAGGTGCATCACCCCGATCCTGATCGCCAGGTAGGTGGAGCCCCAGACGGTGCAAACCAGGAGGTAGGCGACGAGCGCCTTGCCGCGGAGGCCGGCCATCAGTCGGGCTCTACCGGCACGATCCCCGGTTTCTCGAAGAGGGTCGAGAGCACGATCGTGGTCCGCGTGCTGGCGGGATGGCCGGGTCGCTTGATCTCCCGGAGCACGCCTTCCAGGCTCTCGATCGAGGGCGCCGCCACCTTGAGCACGTAGCAGTCGTCACCGGCCACGTGGTGACACTCGAGCACGTTGGGGTTGGCGGCGAGGGCCCGGATCTGGGGCTCGTCGCCCCCGTGATTGGACACGGGATACCGGATGGCGACGAACGCGGTGATGGGAAAGCCGGCCTTGGCCCGGTCGAGCCGGGCGTGATAGCCGTGGATGTAGCCCGCCTCCTCCAGGCGCTTGACCCGTTCCATGACCGCGGGCCGGGAGAGGCCGATCTCGTCCGCGATGGCCTGGTAGCTGGCTCGGCCGTCGGCCGAAAGCAGTTGAAGAATGCGGCGCGAAGTGTGATCGAGCGCGAGTGCGGTCAAACTGCCTCCCAGGCACGGTTCGTAGGCATAATGTATGGATTGGGAACTTATCGTCAATAGCAAGCGGTGATCTTTGACTAAGCGAAGGAAGGAGGTTGTTGGCTTCGCGGCAGAGGAAGGGGAGAAAGCATTACCTC
>JACDHV010000029.1 GCA_013820855.1 Gemmatimonadales bacterium
CATTCTTCATTTTGCCGGCGATGGGCTTCGCCGCGTGGAGCTTCACCCGGCTGGCCGAGGAGGTGGAGCGAAGCCGGGACCTGCTGATCACGCAAATCCTGCGCGACGCGGCGATAACAGCCGGAGGGTCGCTCGCCGCGGGCCCCGGCCTGGGCGAACGGCTGCGGGAGCTGAGCCGGCGGGTCGACGCCGATCTCGCTTTCTATCAGGGCGGAAGGCTGGCGGGAACGAGCACCCAGGTCCTCGAGGATCTGGGAGTCATGCCGCAGCTGATGGATCCCCAAGCATTCGCCGCGCTCGCTCTCGCGGGAGAACTCGAAGTGACGCGGGACGGCTCCATACCGCGTCTGAGCGAGCGAGTGGGCTACCGAGTGGTGCAGCCGGGGTTCCCCGCCGCTCTTGGCGTCCTGGCCACGCCGCAGCTGGCGGAGGACGCTTCGCTCTCGGTGCGGCGGCTCGATCTGGCGCTGGTGCTGCTCCTCGCTACCCTGGTCGGCGTGGCAGCCGCGCTCGCCGGAGCCGGGCGTGCGTCGCGGGCGCTTTCGAGGCCGGTCGCGGAGCTGCGCCGCTCTGCCCTGGCGCTGGGAAAGGGCGATCCGATGCCGGCGCATTCGGGCAACCCGCCGCTGGAGTTCGAGCCGGTGTTCGGCGCCTTCGAGCGAATGGCCGCCGACATCCGTTCCAGTCAGAATGCGCTCGAAGAGGCAAGAAAGCGCACGGCCGCCGTGCTGGCTACCGTCGCCACCGGCGTGGTGGGTCTCGACCCCGCGGGCCGGGTGCTGATCGCGAATCCCCAGGCGGTGGACATTCTCGGTGCGAGCCTCCATGAGGGAGAGCCGTTCCTCGAGCGGCTGGGGCCCGAGTGGTCGCAGTTGGCGCTCGTCGTCCGCCGATTTCTCCGGGACCAGAACGCGGACGCCACCGGGGAACTCGAGGTGGGGGGCCGCCGCCTTACCCTGCAACTGGCTCCCCTGGGCCCCGACGTGCGGGGCGTCGTGATCGCGATCAATGACGTGACCGATCTCTCCCGGGCGGAGCGGGTGCTGGCGTGGGGGGAGATGGCCCGGCAGGTGGCGCATGAGATCAAGAACCCGCTCACGCCGATGAGGCTCGGCATGCAGCACCTCCAGCGGGTGTACCGCGACCGGCGCGAGGAGTTCGCCACGACGCTCGAGGAGACCGCGGACCGGATGCTGGCGGAGATCGACCGCCTGGATACCATCGCGCGTGCGTTCAGTCGCTTCGGCGCACCCGCCGGGGACGAGCAGCCGCTCGACCGCATCGACCTGGCCGCCACGGTGGGCGAGGTGGTCCAGCTCTACCGGTTGGCGGAGGAGGGCTGCGAGGTGGAGCTGCTGACCGAGCCGCACGCTTTCGGGGCCGCGCGCCCGGACGAGGTCAAGGAGGTGGTGGTGAACCTGCTGGAGAATGCCCGGACCGCCGGCGCCAGGCGCGTCGAGGTGCGGGTCGGGCCCAGCGTGATCAGTGTGGCCGACGACGGGGCGGGAATTCCCCCCGACCTGCTGCCCAGGATCTTCGAGCCGCGCTTCTCGACGACCACCAGCGGCTCGGGACTCGGGCTGGCCATCGTCAGGCGGCTGGTGGAGAGCTGGGACGGACGGATCGACGTGGAGAGCGCGGTGGGGCGGGGAACGACGATCACCCTCCACCTGCCGGTGTAGCCTTGCGAGCTTCCGAGCCTAGCGGGACCGCCCGGCCGCCTGGGCGGCTACGGCCGAGGTGATGGTCTCCTGCTGCGTGCGGGAACCTCTCAGCAGACGGAGCGCTGCCTGAAGCTGGCGATCGGCCTGGGCCTGGCGCCGCACCACCGACTCGGTGCCGAAGAGCTCACGGGTGATTTCATAGCCCAACTGATCGGCGACGTAACCCGACGCATCCTCGAAGGTCTCCCGGCCGATGGAGACTCCCTCGGCTTGCAGCCGCAGGTACAGCCCCTCCCGCATGTCCCCCGTCACCTTAAAGTCCTCGTCCGTCACGCTGCCGTCGGCGCGCAGCTCGGCGGCATAGGCGCTCAGCACCCGGCGGAAACGCTCGAGGTCGTCGCCCAGCGCGGTGTACAGCACCCGTTCGCCGTCGGAGCGCAGCGAGGAGCGCACCGTGAGGTCGGGCAGGATGCCGCTCTGGTCGGGAATGGGCCGGCCCGCCACGGTGCGGAAAGCCTGCGGCTCGAGGGCCGGCGTCCGGTTTCCGGCCGCCCCGATTGCCTGCGCCGGCGGCCGCTGCACCCAGCGGCCGCTGGGCGTGAACCACTTGGCCGTGGTGAGCTTGAGGGCCACCTCCTCACCCAGCGGATAAGTGGTCTGAAGCACGCCCTTGCCATAGCTCGGAGTGCCGACAATCGCGGCACGATCGTGATCCTGGAGCGCGCCGGCGATCACTTCGGCCGAGCTGGCCGTGCCGCGATTCACCAGCAGTACGAGCCGAATGCCGTCCCAGTCGGCCGACTCTCCCGCGAGGTAGGCCCGAGTGGTAGCGTCGCGGCCGCGGCTCACGGCGACGGTGTCGCCCGGATCGAGGAAGAGACCCGCCACCTTCACACCCTCGCGGATGAGACCGCCGGGGTTCGAGCGGAGGTCCAGCACCAGGGCCTGCATTCCCGCCTTCTTCAGGCCATCGACCGCCGCGCGCAGCTCGTCGGCCGCATGGTCGCTCATCCGGTGCAGCACGACGTAGCCCACGCCGCCATCGAGCAGTACACCGGGAGACGCCGCAGGTACGTGGACCGCAGTTCGGGTGATCCGGCGCACGACCGGCCGGTCCGAGCCGACGGGGCGCACCAGCACGCTCACGGACGGCCCCGCTCCCCGACGCAGCGCCTCATCGACCCTCGAGGCACTCCAGCCGACGGTGCGTCTGCCGTCGATGCTGAGGACTTCGTCGCTGGCCTCCAGCGCCGCCGTGTCGCCGGCGCCCGCGCCGGATTCCACCGGCACGTCCTGGACGCCCACGTCCAGCTTCGTCCCGGACATCTGCCGCTGGTACTCCCGGTAATTCTCCCGGACCAGCAGCTCGGCATAGGGATCGTTCAGGGAGGTGACCAGCGCCGCCGCCGCCCGCTGGTAGAGATCGCCCTCACCGATCGAGTCGATGTAATGGCGATTGATGGCGCCGACCACGTTCTCGAAGAGACGCGCCTGCTGATACACGCTTCCCCCGGCGGACGGCTTCGCTCGCGTCAGCCACGCGCCACTCAGGAAGGAGAGCGCCACCACGGATGTCAGCGCGATCCAGCGCGCCCTGGGGAAGGACTTCATCGCCTATGGCTCCCGCAGATTGCTAGGCGGACTGCCGGATGCAATCTCTGGAGAAGGGATTCCGAACGGGTCAACGAGCCGTCGAAACGGGCAGCAAAAGGGAGGCCGTTCGAGCCGCGTCAGCGACCTACCGGGTTGAGTGGATCGGCGGTGAGGCTCGAGTCGCGCCACGTCTTGAGCGAAGCGAGGTGGCATGCCTTCACGAACTTCTCCGGCGGATGCGAGCCCCGCTGCAGGAGGGCATGGAGCATCTCGTGGCGGACCAGCCATTCCTCGCCGAGCGCGTTGGCGGGGAGATAGATCCGGTTTCCCTTTCGCATCCACCAGCCGTGCGCCACCTCGGTGCCGAGCGAGATGGCGCCGGAGGGCGAATCGACCGCGTAAAAGGTCACCTGCGACATGTCGCCGCGAAGTCCGGAGCACTCCTCCGTCTTGGTCCACCACGCCTGATACAGCTCCAGGGTCGGCACGGCCCAGGCGCGCTCTACGGGCGCGACCGGCGCGGCGCCGGCCTTGGGCATGGCGCAGGCGGCAAGGAGCAGCAGCAGGAGGTGCGGTCGAACAAGACGCATCATCGGGCTCCGAACGGTTCTGCGGTTTGGGGATCCACGCGCCATGGCCACCGGTACCTACGCCGGGGTCCACGCACTCTAGCTTGGCGGCACCTTCACCGCCGACCGGCCATGCTCTCCCGCATCAGATCCGCCGCCGGCCTGGGTATCGACGCGTTTCCGGTCGAAGTCGAGGTCGATATCAGCAGCGGGCTGCCGTCGTTCTCCACCGTCGGCCTACCGAACGGAGCGGTGAAGGAGGGGCGGGAACGCGTGTCCGCGGCCCTCGCCAACGCCGGCTTTCATTTTCCTCTGAGGCGGATCACGGTCAATCTGGCTCCCGCGGACATACGCAAGGATGGTTCCGCTCTGGATTTGCCGATCGCCCTGGGGCTCCTGGCGGCCAGCGGCCAGATACCAGAGGCTAACCTCAAAGAGACCATGGTCCTGGGAGAAGTCGGCCTGGAGGGCGACCTGCGCCCGATCCGGGGTGCCCTCTCCATTGCTCTGGCGGCCCGGTCTTCCGGGTGTGCAGCAGTGATACTCCCGGCGGACAATGTGCCGGAGGCCGCTGTGGTTCAGGAGCTCCAGGTCTGGGGAGCGCGCAGCCTTGGTGAGGTCTGCGCTCACCTCACGGGTGCACACCCGATCCCCGCCGCCAGCGTGGACTTGGGGGCCCTCATGTCGTGTCCCGTCCCAGGCTCGGCCGACTTCGCCGAGGTCCGGGGACAAGCGGCGGCCAAGCGAGCACTGGAGGTGGCGGCCGCGGGCGCGCACAACATTCTGCTCATCGGTCCGCCGGGCGCGGGAAAGACCATGCTCGCCAGGCGCCTCCCGACCATCCTGCCGTCCATGAGCCTGGAAGAGGCGCTGGAAACCACCAAGGTCCACAGCATCGCGGGGCTGCTGGCGCCCGGTCAATCCCTGTGCACGATGCGTCCCTTTCGTGCACCACACCACACCGTCAGCGATGCCGGGCTGATCGGCGGCGGGTCCTCGCCCCGGCCAGGCGAGGTCAGTCTCGCGCACGGCGGGGTCCTCTTCCTCGACGAGCTCCCGGAATTCCGCCGTAACGTGCTCGAAGTCCTGCGTCAGCCTCTGGAAGACGGGACCGTCACTCTGAGTCGCGCGGCGATGAGCCTGACCTACCCTGCTCGCATGATGCTGGCCGCGGCGATGAATCCCTGTCCCTGCGGCTACCTGGGCGATATGGCTCGGCCATGCCGCTGTGCCCCACTCGAGGTGGAGCGATACCGAGCCAGAGTGTCCGGGCCGCTGCTCGACCGGATCGACATCCATCTCGAGGTGCCGGCGGTCGTCTATCGCGATCTTGCCGGCGCCCGGGAAGAAGAACCGAGCGCGGTGATCCGCGGCAGAGTCGAGGCCGCTCGTGCGCTGCAGCGCCACCGCTTCCGTGGGCAGACCGGGCTGTATGCCAACGCCCACATGGGAGCGCGCGATCTCCGGCGACACTGCCGTCTCGACGAGCAGGTGGAATCACTGCTCAAGGAGGCCGTCAAACGACTGGGTCTATCGGCCCGGGCCTATCATCGTGTGCTCAAGATCGCGCGCACCATCGCCGACCTGGACGGCGCGACCGAGCTGAACACGCTGCACGTCAGCGAGGCCATCCAATATCGGAGCCTGGACCGGCGAGGATCGGTTGCCTGATCCGGCACGAAGCCATGATTACCGGTATGAAGCGATGAATGAGAGATGCGGAAGATTGCACTGAAGGCGCGGAGTACACAACCGTCAAATTGCTCGACACCCCCCTCATCGTCTCGGCACCGGCGCCGTCAGCCGCGCCTCGGCGACCATCACCGATGCGCCGCCTACCCTGACCGCCTCGATACGCTCGCCGTCGCGGTCGCATTCCACGTAGAGCCGGCTGGGACGGCCCATCTCGACGCCCTGGTCCACCACCCACCGGAGCGTCGCCGAGTCGCTCGGTCTCAGCGCGGCGAGATACCCCGCCAATGCCGCGGCCGCCGAGCCGGTCGCCGAATCCTCCGGGATGCCGAGGGCCGGGCCGAACATGCGGGCCCGGATGTCCACGCCCTCCGATCCGCCGGTCTCGACGAACGGATAGAGGTGAGGTGCCCACCAGCTCGAGAACGACCGTTCCCAGACCGCCAGGTCGGGCCGCGCCTGCTCCAGCGCGCTCCGGTCGCGCAACGGCACGAAGAAGAAGGGAACGCCGCAGGAGACCGGGCGAGGCGAACACGTGTCGGACCGGACCTGATCGGGGCGCAGCGAGAGGACTGCCGCGATCTCCTCGATGGGCGGCGGAGGGGGTCCGAACTCGGGAAGCCTCGCCGAGGTGAGCTCGCAATAGGTCGGAAGGCCGTTCCGGGTCTCGATTGTCACCGGTACGGGTCCCACTCCTTCCTCGAAGACGATCCTGGTGCGGGCCCCGGCGAGCGCCACCTCGCCGATGGATGCCAGCACGAATGCCGTTCCGATGGTCGGGTGCCCCGCGAATGGCAGCTCGGCGCCCGGCGTGAAGATCCGGAGCTTCCGGGTATTGGCGGATCTTTCGGGCGGGAACACGAACACGGTCTCCGAGAGGTTGAGCTCCCGGGCGATCGCCTGCATCGGTCGCGCATCGAGCCCGTCCGCGGACGGGAAGACCGCGAGCTGGTTTCCGCCGAACATCTCGCTGGTGAACACGTCCGCCGTGTAGAAGGGAATGCCCGAAGTCATCGAGATCTCCTGAAGGCGCTGCGGGTTCTCGTCAGTCGTCGCGCGGGGGCGCCTGGCGCTCGCGCTTGGTGGCCGAGCGGCGGCGCTTGGCCTCCAGGCGCGCCGCCTTGGCCGCGCGGCTGGGGCGGGTGCGCTTGCGCGACTTCGCCACCGCCAGTGCCGCGGCCACGACTTCCCGCAGGCGCTCGGTGGCGGCTTCGCGGTTCCGGAGCTGGCTCCGGGACTGGGAGGCGACGATTCGCAGGCGCCCCGCCCCGTCGAGGCGGGTGGCGAGGCGCTCGAGCAGCCGGGCCCGCTGCTCGTCGGTCAGGGTAGGCGAGTCGCCGATAGCCCACCAGACCTCGATGCGCGTGGATGACGTGTTCACGTGCTGCCCGCCCGGACCGCCGGACCGAGTGGCCCGGAAGTCCAGCTCGGAGAGCGGAAGGAGCAGATCGGGCGCGATGTCGAGATAGCCGTCGGGCACCGGGAGAAATTAGCGGGCTCGGCGGTCCTTTGCTTCGCTCGGGGTTCCCATTCGCTTACGTTTCACCCCCATGACAGACCTCGACCTCCTGCGGCGCCACCTGCTGGGGCTCGGCAAGGTGCTCCTCGGGTATTCCGGCGGAGTGGACTCCGCGCTGCTCGCCGTCGTCGCCACCGAGGCGCTTGGCGACGGTCGATTTCTCGCCGTGATCGGACGCAGCCCGTCCTATCCGGAGGTTCAGTGGCGGGCGGCCGTGCAGCTCGCCGGGCGCTTCGGCGTTCCCCTGCTCGAGCTCGACACGCACGAGTTGGACGATCCGCGCTACCTGCGCAACGACACCAGCCGCTGCTACTTCTGCAAGTCGGAGCTGTGGGGCCGACTGGGCGGACTCGCGCGCGAGCGGGGCTACGACACGGTCATCGACGGCACCAACGCCGACGACCTCGGCGAGCACCGGCCGGGGCTCCGCGCCGGCCGGGAGACGAGCGTCCGCTCCCCTCTGGCCGAGCTGGGGTGGAGCAAGGAGGCGGTGAGAGCCGCCTCCCGGGCCCTGGGTCTTCCCACGTGGGACGCGCCGGCCGCGCCATGTCTGTCCAGCCGCGTGCGCTACGGCCTCCCCATCACCGTCGAAAGGCTGCGGCAGGTGGAAGAGGGGGAGGCGTTCCTTCGCTCCCTAGGTGTGCGAGGCGACCTGCGGGTCCGGCACCACGGAAACGGCGCCAGCATCGAAGTGGCCGAGAACGAGATGGCACTCCTGCGCTCGGGTTGGAGCACGGTCGGCGACGTGTTCGCCAGACTCGGGTTCGACTCGGTGGAGCTCGATCCGCAGGGCTACCGGCGTGGAAGGCTGCTCCCCCTCGGCACCGGCACGGGGTGATGCGGCTGTTCGCCGCGGTGCCGATCCCCGAGCCGGGCCGGGGCCAGATCGCCCGCCTCCTGGCGCGGCTACGAGAGTTGAAATGGCCGCTGCGGCTGGTGCACGACCACGGCGTGCATCTGACCCTGAAGTTCTTCGGTGAGGTGCCGCCGGGCAGGCTGGAGGTGATCGAGGAGGTGGTCCGGGGCGCCGTGCCGGGCACCGGCGTGCTGCCGCTCCGGCTGGCGGAGATCGGGGCCTTCCCGGATCCGCGCCGGCCACGGATCATCTGGGTCGGGCTGGAGGCGCCGCCGGCGCTGGAGCTGTTGCAGGATCGGCTGGAGCGCAGGGCGGAGGCCATCGGCTTCCCGCCGGAGGGCACACCGTTCCGCCCGCACGTCACGCTCGCGCGCGTGCGTGAAGGACAACGCCTCCCGGCGGGCGCGCTGGAAAGCCTGGCGGACGAGTACGAGCCGGCGGCGTTCCTGGCCTCCGAGCTGATCCTGTACGAGAGCGTGCTCGGAAGGGGAGGTCTCCGTTACGAGCCGCGGCTCACCATGGAGCTGGCGTCATGATGGGATGCCTCACCGCCCCGTTGAAGTTGCTCGGCTGTCTGGGGCTCATCATCGCGCTCTGGCTGGGCTATATCTATCGCGACCGCCTGGAGCTCGAAGCCCGCCGGCTCGTGGAGCGAGTCCGCCACGTGGTGCCCTCGTCCTCCGGCCGGCCGGGCGTCCGCTCGCTCGAGTCCGCCAGGGCCAAGGTGGATTCACTGAACGGATGGCGAGCCGATTCCGTCGTGCTCACGGCGTCGGAGTTCGCCTCCCTGGTGGGGAGCGGCCTGGACCGGGAGCTGCGCTCCCAGCTCGATTCCCTCCAGGTGGAGCTGCTGGACGGCGAGATTCAGGTGAGCGCGCGGCTCCACACCAGTCGGCTGCCGCCGGAATTCGTCGGACCGCTCCGCGGCGCGCTGCGCCCGACCGAGCCGGTCCGGGCCGCCGGTCCGGTGCGGGTGACCCGCCCCGGCAGAGGCGAGTGGAATGTGCGCACCTTCCGCATCGGCGACTTCCCGGTGCCGGACGAGATGGTCCCGGGGCTGGTGGGCCGCGCCCTCGGCGATCCGGCGCGAACCGCGGTACCGATGCAGGTTCCGCCCGGGATCAAGGGGATCCGCGTGCGGCCCGGTGGGGCCACCCTCTACGGAGCGACGCGTTCATGAGCCACCGGGTGCTGATCGTGGACGACGAACAGGGAATCCGCCAGGCTCTCAAGCAGGTCCTGGAGTATGAAGATCTGGACGTCCGGGTCGCCGCTTCGGGCGGCGAGGCGATCAGCCTCTACACCGAGTTTCATCCGCACCTGGTCTTTCTCGACGTGAAGATGGCCGGACTCGACGGGTTGGAAACTCTCAGCCGTCTCCGCGACCTCGACTCCGGCCCGCAGATCGTGATGATCTCGGGGCACGGGACCATCGCGACCGCCGTCGAGGCCACCCAGCGCGGGGCCTTCGACTTCCTGGAGAAGCCGCTCGACACCGGCCGCCTGCTCCTCACCGTCCGGAACGCGCTCGCCCACGCGGAGCTGGTGGGAGAGAACGCGCGGCTCCGCGAGGCGGCGGAGAGCCGCTACCAGATGGTGGGATCAAGCGCCGCGCTGGAGGAGGTGCGCGAGCTGGTGGCGAAGGTCGGTCCGACGGCGGCGCGGGTCCTCATCACCGGCGAGAACGGAACCGGCAAGGAGCTGGTGGCGCGGGCGCTGCACGAGGCCTCGCCCCGGCGCGACCGGGCGTTCGTCGAGGTCAATTGCGCGGCGATTCCCTCCGAGCTGATCGAGAGCGAGCTGTTCGGGCACATGAAGGGCTCCTTCACCGGCGCCTTCGCCGACCGGGCCGGCAAGTTCGAGCAGGCGGATGGCGGGACGCTCTTCCTGGACGAGGTGGGCGACATGTCGCTCTCGGCCCAGGCCAAGCTGCTCCGCGTGCTGCAGGAAGGCGTGGTCACCCGCATCGGCGGCTCCAAGTCGATCCAGGTGGATGTGCGGGTGCTCGCCGCGACCAACAAGGATCTCGAAGCGGAAATCGCGGACGCCCGGTTCCGTGAGGATCTCCTCTACCGTCTCAACGTGGTGCCGATCGAAGTGCCGGCACTGCGCGAGCGGCTGGAGGACGTACCTGCTCTGGTGGCTCACTTCGCCGAGCAGCTGGCCTCGAGTGCCGGTGTTCCCGGCAAGAGGTTCTCGGAGGACGCGGTGCGCCGGCTCCAGTCCCGCGTCTGGCCCGGCAACATCCGCGAGCTGCGGAACGCGGTGGAGCGCGCGCTGATCCTGGCGCCCGGCAAAGTCGTGGCGGCGGGCGACATCGACCGCCTGCTCCCGGGCACCGATGGCTCGGCCGGCGTCTCCGGGACCGCGGGCCGCGCCCACACCTTCGAGACCTTCAAGCAGGAAGCCGAGAAGAATTTTCTGGTTCAGAAGCTGCGGGAGCACGACTGGAACGTCTCCGAGACCGCGCGGGCGCTCAAGATGCCGCGCTCCAATCTGTACAAGAAGATCGAACGATACGGCCTCAGCCGGGAGCCGGCATGACCGAGCGACCACGCGATTGGGACAGGGAGCTGGCGGATATCGACCGGGTGATCGACAAGGAGGGGCCACCACCGGCGGGGCCCTCGATTGGGCCGGCACTGCCGCCGGGGCCCGCAGGGACGCCCGTCAGGCCGCCCGCTCCCGCGCCTCCGCCTGCCGCAAAGGGATCCGTCGCCATGACGTGGTTCTGGGTGGCCCTCGCGCTGCTGCTCGCGGTGGCGCTGCCGCTTTGGCCTTACGGCAAGGAGTGCGGGCTTCAGCTCTTCTTCTATCTCGGGGCGGCCGCCCTCGCGCTGCTCGCGGGCGCGGCCGGTGCAATATCGAGCTGGGCGACCCACCGGGGCGTGGCACACACGCTCTCGCTCCTGGTGATCATCTGGACCGGGGTGATGGGGGCCCGAGAGGTGCTGCCCCGGATCGGCTACGCCGACGAGTCGAAGGCGTGGCTCTGCCCGGCCGTGCCGGAGCCGCTGCCGCCGGCGCGCGAAACTTCGCCGGCGCCCGTCGCCCCGTGACCCCTTTTCCACTCTTCACTCTTCACGCTCCTACATGGCCAAGACCTTCAAGAATTTCATCGGCGGCGAGTGGGTCGCGCCCGCGACCGGCGCGCACTTCGAGAACCGCAACCCGGCGAACACCGCCGACCTGATCGGCCGGTTCCCCGACTCCGACCGCCGCGACGTGGACGCCGCGGTGCGCTCGGCCCGGCGCGGGTTCGTGCTGTGGTCCGGCACGCCCGCGCCGGTGCGCGGTGACGTCCTGCGGCGGGTGGGCGACCTGCTGGCCGAGCGCAAGGATGCGATCGCCGACGTGATGACCCGTGAGATGGGCAAGGTGCTGGCCGAAACCGGGGGGGACGTGCAGGAGGGCATCGACACCGCCTACTATGCGGCCACCGAGGGCCGCCGGCTCTTCGGACACGTGGTGCCGTCCGAGCTCCGCTCCAAGTGGGCGATGAGCTACCGGCGGCCGATCGGGGTGGTGGGCCTCATCACGCCGTTCAACTTCCCCATGGCGATTCCGACCTGGAAGATGTTCCCCGCGCTGGTTTGCGGGAACGCGGTGATCATCAAGCCCTCCGAGGACGTGCCGCATACCGTCCACCTCCTGGTCGAGATCCTGCTCGAGGCCGGCCTGCCGCCGGAGGTGATCCAGCTGGTACACGGCCGTGGGGAGACCGTGGGAAGGGCGCTGGTGGAGCATCCCCAGGTGCCGGTCATCTCGTTCACCGGGTCCACCGAAACCGGTGCCCTCATCGGCGAGACCTGCGGGCGCATGCACAAGCGGCTCTCGCTGGAGATGGGCGGCAAGAACGCAATGATCGTCATGGACGACGCCGACCTCGACCTCGCGCTGGAAGGCGTTCTGTGGGGCGCGTTCGGCACCACCGGCCAGCGCTGCACCGCGACCAGCCGGCTCATCCTGCACCGCAAGATCCACGACCGCTTCCTGCGGCGACTGGGCGATGCCGCCGAGGGGCTGCGCCTGGGCGACGGGCGGCAGGAACGGACCGACGTGGGCCCGCTGATCCACGAGGCGTCGCGCGACAAGGTCGAGCGCTACGTGGAGATCGGGCAGGAGGAGGGCGCGGACCTCGTGCTCGGCGGCAAGGCGCCCGGCGGGCGGCTGGCGGACGGCTGGTTCTACCGGCCCACGATCTTCGCCGGAGTGCGCCCGCGGAGCCGGCTGGAGCAGGAGGAGATCTTCGGGCCGGTGCTGAGCGTGATTCGGGTGAGCTCGTTCGACGAGGCGGTCAGGGTGAACAACGACGTGCGGTACGGTCTCTCCAGCTCGGTCTACACCGGCGACGTCGACCTCGCCTTCCGCGCCATGCGGGATCTCGACAACGGCATCACCTACGTCAACGCGCCGACCATCGGCGCCGAGGCCCATATGCCCTTCGGCGGCGTGAAGGCGACCGGAAACGGGCACCGCGAGGGCGGATGGGAAGTGTACGACTTCTACTCCGAGACCAAGGTGTGCTACGTGGATTATTCGGGGAGGCTGCAGCGGGCGCAGATCGACGCGGTCCTGCCCTGACACGAGGGACTCCCTCTCCATTGCGCTCCCCCAATTGCGCGAGTAAGGTTCCCTCAGAAATCAATCGCGGTCCGCCGGATGTCATCATGGGGACCTTCGTATCGAGTCGCGCCGCTTGTCGAGTCGCTCCCCATGTCCAGTACGAGGTCGAGTCGCATGCGTCCAATGCAGGTCGGTTCCGGCAGGCGCGGTCCGTCGTTCGACGAGGGATCGCTGGACCAGTACCTTCGCGAGATCAGCAAGTACCCGCTGATTCCCCAGGAAGAGGAAGTCAATCTGGCGCAGCGCATCCGCAAGGGTGAGGCCGAGGCGCTGGACAAGCTGGTCCGCAGCAATCTCCGCTTCGTGGTGTCCGTCGCCAAGAAGTACCAGAATCAGGGCGTCTCGCTCGCCGACCTGATCAACGAGGGCAACCTCGGGCTCATTCGCGCGGCGCACAAGTTCGACGAGACCAAGGGCATCAAGTTCATCTCGTACGCCGTGTGGTGGATCCGGCAGGCGATCCTCCAGGCGCTGGCCGAGCAGAGCCGGATCGTGCGGGTGCCGCTCAACCGGGCGGGCACGCTGCACCGCATCGGCAAACGCTCCTCAGCGCTGCTCCAGGAGCTGGGGCGGGAGCCGACCCCGTCCGAGATCGCCGAGGGGATGGACATCTCGATGGAGGAGGTACAGAAGACGCTCTCCATCTCCCAGAACCATCTCTCGCTCGACGCGCCGCTCACTCCCGGCGAGGACAACAAGCTTCTCGACTACCTGCCCGACACCCAGAATCCCGGCCCCGACTCCGAGACCTTCGAGCACGCGCTCACCGAATCGATCGAGGAGGTGCTCTCGACCCTCAAGGAGCGCGAGGCCAAGATCCTGCGCCTCTACTTCGGGCTCGACGGCCCCGAGCCGATGACCCTGGAGGAGATCGGAAGTCTGCTGGGCATCACCCGGGAACGAGTCCGGCAGATCAAGGAAAAGGCCCTCAGCCGGCTCAGGCACGTCAGCCGGGCGAGGGCCCTGGAGAGCTTCCTGGCCTAGACGCCGGCGCTCACCCGGTTTCCGCACCCGCGCCCACGCTCACCTCGCGCAACTTCCCGGTCCGTACATCGTACACGAAACCCCGGATCAGCGTGTCCGGGTTGAGCAGCTGGGTCGCCTGCAAGAACTCGATGTCCTGCCGGACGCTCTCGTCCAGGTCCTGAATCGGCAGGAAGTCGAACTCCCCCGTGTCCTGTCCCAGGTCCTCCCGCACCTTCTCCCGCAGGTCACGGTTGGTGAACGTCAGCATCCCGCAGTCGGTGTGATGGATGATCGCCAGCTCCCGGGTGCCGAGCAGCCGCTGGGAGATGATGATGGATCTGAGAGAGTCCCGCGCACGTCCGCCGGCGTTGCGAATCACATGGGCATCGCCCTCCCGCAGTCCCAGAGCCTTCGACGGCAGGATCCGGGCGTCCATGCAGGTGACGATCGCCACCCGGCGCGCGGGCGGGAGCGGCAGATCGCCTCGGTCGAACGTGCGGGCGTACACCTCGTTGGCTCCCAGCAGCTCGTCGATGACCGCCATGGTGCCTCCTCGATGGATGGGTGGGGCCCCCGACAGGACGAGGCCCGGACCGCGAAGAGCGGGCCGGGCCTCGGGGTGCCACGAAGGGATGGACTACGCCCGCCGCGTCTCCGGACACCGGCCCGGGCAGGGACAGATGCAAGACAGACCAGCGGCGAGCGTCATGCGGCTACTCTAGGACTCGCCGGAGCCGAAGTCAAGCGGAGGGCCGGCGGCGCCTTGCCTCACCCGCTGCCGCGGGGTAATCCTTCTCCCCCATCGCCCTCTCCACACCCGATCCATCACCGACCATGGCCAGCAACGCCTCCTTCGATATATCCACCGGCGCGGACCTTCAGGAGGTCGATAACGCCGTCAATCAGGCCCTGAAGGAGATCGCCCAGCGATACGACTTCAAGGGCACTCACTGCACGATCGAGTTCGACCGGGCCAAGACCGAGATCCGGCTGGCGGCGGACGACGAGTTTCGGATGGACGCCCTGGTCGACGTGCTGCAGGCCCGGATGATCAAGCGCGGCGTGCCGGTGAAGAACCTGAAGGTCGGCGATATCGTCCAGGGAACCGGGCAGTCGGTGCGCCGGACCGTGAGTCTCACCCAGGGGATTCCGCAGGACGCCGCGAAGAAGATCGTGAAGGCGGTCAAGGACGGCGGCTTCAAGAAGACCCAGGCATCCATCCAGGGCGATGAGATCCGGGTGACCAGCCCCTCGAAGGACGAGCTGCAGTCCGTCATGGCAATGCTGCGGGGCGGCGACTACGGGATCGAGCTCAAGTTTGGCAACTACCGCGGCTGAGCGCCGCCTCATCACCGGCGCGGGCCTGGCCGTGGTGGTGGGGCTCTCGGCACTCGGCAGCTGCACGCCTGCCGGTCCTCCCGCCGGTCAGCCGGTCCCGGAGCCGGCCCCGAAAACGACTCCCGAGCCCCCGCGGACCGTGGAGCGGCCGGCCGACGAGCCGACGGCGCCGACCCCCGAAGCCGCCGAGCCCCGGCTTCGGGTGGGCCTGGCGGTCGGCGTTCGATCGGCCACGCTCGGCGGCAGCTCCGATATGGTGGTGACCGATCCGGGCGGCAACCGGCTCGCCACGATTCCGGCGGGAGAGCGATGGCGCGTGCTCCCTTCGGGTACTGGAGTGTCGGTCCAGTCACCGGGGGGCATCGGTTCCCCGCCTTCCGAGGCAATCGCCATGATTCCCACCGATCCATCGGCGATGGTAGCGGTGGACGGCCGGACATACCGCGGGGTGGTGGAAGTGGTGCGTGACACCGGCGGCATCACCCTGGTGAACCGCCTTCCGCTCGAGTCCTATCTCCTGGGCGTGGTGTCAGCGGAGATGGGACGGCGCAACCTGGCGGAACTCGAGGCCCTCAAGGCACAGGCGGTGGCCTCTCGCACTTATGCGCTTCGCAATCTCCGGCGGCGATCGGCGCTCGGTTTCGATCTGCATGCCGGCGTCGCCGACCAGGTGTACGCCGGGAGCGGCTCGGAGACGCCCGAGGGAATGGAGGCCGTGCGATCCACGCGCGGCATGGTGCTCACCTACGCGGGGGCGCCGATCGATGCCTTCTATTACTCCACCTGCGGCGGGCAGACGGCCGATGGGGTGGAAGCGTTTCGTGCCGCTTCCCGCCCGTACCTCAGGTCGTTCGCCGACGTGGATGAGCACGGGACCGCCTACTGCAGCATCTCGCCACGCTACCGCTGGCGGGAGGAATGGACCGGCGACGCCCTGCGGGCGACCTTGCGACGCACGCTTCCGGCGAGCGCTGGGGTGCCCGGCGAGCGGGTACGCGAGGTTCGGGACGTCTGGGTGGCGCAGCGTACCGGATCCGGGCGTGTCGGTCGCCTGGCCATCTCGCTCGGCTCGACCCAGGTGATGGTGGAGGGGCCTCGCGTGCGGCAGGTCCTGCGTCCCGCCTCCGGCGACCTGTTGCGCAGCGCGGCCTTCACGCTTACCGCCACCGGCGCCGGGCACGGCGTTACCCGCCTGGTGGCGGAAGGAGGTGGGGCGGGGCATGGGGTCGGGCTCTGCCAGTGGGGCGCCGTGGCGCGCTCGAGGGCCGGGCAGCACTTCCAGCGCATCCTCGCGGCCTACTATCCGGGCGCCGTGCTCCAGCGCCTCTATTGAGGAGGATCCCATGACCGCCAGCCGGCCGGGCGCCGAGCGGCACAGGATCGGGATCATCGGTGGCGGCGCGATCACCCAGGTCGCGCACCTTCCGGTGCTCAAGAAGCTCAAGACCATCGAGGTTCAGGCGATCTGCGACACCGATCTGCCGAAGGCCCGGGCCCTGGCCGACCGGTTCGGCGTGAAGGACGCCTTCGACGACATCGAGGACCTGCTGCGCTTCGAGTCGCTGGACGCGGTGGTGATCTGCTCGCCCAACCACCTGCATGAATCCCACATTCTCGCGGCGCTATCGGCCAACCTGCACGTGCTGGTCGAGAAGCCCCTCGCGATGTCGGCCACGAGCGCGCAGCGGATCATCCGCGCGGCGGAGAAACGGGGCCGGGTCGTCATGGTGGGCATGAACCACCGCTACCGCCCGGACGTGCAGATCGTCCGCAGCTTCGTGCAGAGCGGGGAGCTCGGCACGATCGAGAGCGTTCGAGGGAGCTGGCACATCTTCCGGCCGGGGCGGGCGCAGCTCGGCTGGCGGCAGAAGCGCGACCAGGCCGGCGGCGGCGCGATGCTGGATCTCGGACTCTCGGTCCTCGATCTCGGCCTCTGGCTCGGTGGCAATCCCGCGCCGGTCCGGGTGAGCGCCAGCCTGGACGTGAGCGGCAAGGAGCGGGCGGTGGAGCAGTCGGGCAGCGCGTTCGTGGTCTGCGAGAACGGCATGTCGCTCTTCGTGGACGTGACCTGGCACCATCTCGGCGACGGCGAGCGGTTCGGGGTCGGCCTGCGGGGAAGCAAGGGCACCGCCGCCATCAACCCGCTCACGGTGTGGAAGGAACTGCACGGCGTGCCGGTGGACGTGTCACCCACCGGGTCGGGAAGCCGGGAAAACGCCTTCACCGCCTCGTACCGTGCGGAGTGGGCCCACTTCGAGGCCGCGCTCGCCGGCGAGGCCAAGGTGCCGTCGCTGCAGGAGCACCTGGTGCTGCACAGGGTGGTGGACGCCATCTACCGGTCGGCGCAGGACGGGCGAGACGTGGAGCTGTGAAGGCGCCCAGGCATCGGCCCAGGCCGGTCGCGGCGCTAGTGACGGGACTCCTCGTGCTACTCGCCACCGGTCGTGCATTCCCGCAGGCCGACCCCCCCTCCACGAAGGCGGTCCCGGGAGCCGAGCTTCGAGTCTACCTGATGACCATGGGCCCGGGAGCTGCGGTCTGGGAGCGCTTCGGCCACAACGCGATCTGGATCGACGACCCGTCGGCGCCGGACACCTCCTACAACTACGGCCTCTTCGACTTCGAGCAGGAGAACTTCCTGCTCCGGTTCATCAGGGGACAGATGTGGTACTGGATGGCGGGCTTCCCCGCGGAGCCCTACGCCCGAACGTACCGACGCGACAATCGCTCGATCTGGCTGCAGGAGCTGAATCTGCCGCCCCGCGCCCGGCTGGAGCTGAGGGAGTTCCTCCGGTGGAACGCTCGACCCGAGAACCGGTTCTACCACTACGACTACTACAGGGACAACTGCTCGACACGGGTGCGCGACGCGATCGACCGGGTCATCGGCGGCGCGATCGCAGCCCAGACCACCTCGCTGCCCACCGGAACGTCCTACCGCTTTCACACCCAGAGGCTCACGGAGAACGATCCGCCGACCTTCACCGGCCTCCTCCTGGCGCTCGGGCCCGGGGTGGATCGGCCGATCTCGGCGTGGGAGGAGATGTTCCTGCCCATGGCGCTGCGCGAGCACGTGCGCCGGGTGACCGTGCAGGGACCGGACGGCGCGCCGCTGCCGCTGGTTGCCGCCGAGCGCACGCTGTTCGAATCTACGGCGCCGCAGCCACCGGATGCTCCACCTTCGTGGCTCCACTGGTACCTGCTCATCGGAACCGCGGTGGGCGCGCTCGCGGTGGTGCTCGGCGGAGCGGCACGGCGTCGGAGGGCTGGAAGGATGGGGTTGGGTGTCCTGGCCGTGCTGTGGGGGGTCGTCGTGGGCACGAGTGGAGTCGTGCTCGCCGGTCTCTGGGCCTTCACCGACCACGAGATGGCATACCGTAACGAGAATCTCTTCCAGGTGAATCCGGTGATCCTCGCGCTGGCCGTGCTGGTGCCGCTCGGGCTCGCGGGGTGGGGCCGTATGGCACGATGGGCGCGGATGACTGCGCTGGGCCTCGCCGCGTTGTCGCTCGCCGGCTTCCTCGTCCAGGCGCTGCCCGGCTTCGATCAGGCGAACGGACAGGTGATTGCCCTTACCTTGCCGATGCACCTCGGGCTCGCGCTCGGCCTGGGTCGAGCCTTTCGGTCGGCACCGTGACCGGTCGAGCTGACCGGCTCAGCTCCCGCGTACCCGGGCGAGGGCTTCTCGCGCTTCCTCGAACTGGGGGAATGCCGTCAGCGCGCTCTCATAGAACGCGCTCGCCCTTGCCCGATCGCCTCGGCTCTCGTGGAGCAGCCCCCTGCTGTAGGCCGTGATCGCATCGGTGGGCACCGGCGGCGGGGCGGAGCCGGCGGGATACGGGGGCAGTCCGGCGGCGGCGGTGACCTTCTCGCCCACCGCCTGGACGATCGCGGCGAGCTGGGCCCGGTCCTGGAGCTTGGGGTCGTCGTTGGAGACGACCTTCACGATCTCTCCGGTCCGCGCGTCCACCACGCGTGCGTTGATCCGGAACTTTCCGTAGAAATCCGCGAAGCTGCCGGTCACCGTGTAGCGCGCGCTCGTGGCCTTGCCGAGCTGTGCGGCGCCGGCCGCGTCCACCCGCCGGGCCGGGCCGAGGCCGAGCTTGCGCATCGCCTCGAGCAGCCCCGCCCCCTGAACAACGTCGGCACCCGGGTGGCGATCGATCGAGCGGGTCAGCATGGCGGCGAGGCCGATCTCCAGGGCCTCGAAGACCTCCTTGTCCTGGCCGTACGAGCCGGTGTTCTCGAATGCCACGACGGCGAAGCGCGGTGTGCCGCCCTGCGCCACGACCGGCTGGGCGGCGCAGAGCGCTGCGAGCATCGACACAGAGCCCAAAGCCCTTCCCATCGCTCGCCTCCTCACAGCGGAAGTTCCAACCCTTCCATGGCCGCGTCTACCTGCAGGGCGCCGGCGGTGCGCGAGGCGTACGCCCTGGTGTCGTCGAGCAGCCGGTCGAGCGCGCCGTCGTCGTGCTCCGGCTCGTGGTGAAAGAGGATCAACCTCCCGCACCCCGCCTCGGCTGCGAGGGCGACCGCCTGGCGAGGGGTGGAATGTCCCCACCCGCATCGGGCCTGGATAATCTGCTCGGCGTACATCGCGTCGTGGATCAGCGTGTCGGTCCCGGAGAGAAACTTCACCAGGCGGGCCCGCCAGTCGGCCCGCACCGGATACCCGGCGCCGTCGCCGAGCTCGTTGTCGGTGACGTAGGCGATGTCCCGGCCGCCGGCGGCGGGCGCGATCCGATAGCCCAGCGTGGTACCCGGATGGCGCAGGCGGAAGGCCTGCACCACGAAGTCGGGCAGGTCCACGCTGCCCTCGGTAATTTCGTGCACCTCGATCGCGGCGGCCAGCGCGGTGAGGGGAACCGGAAAGACCATGGGGTCCATCTGGCGGCGGAGAATTTCCTCCAACGCCACCCCCTCCTGGGCGGCGCCGTAGATACAGAACGTGTTGCCCGGCGCGCTGAGCGGCTTGAAGAACGGCAGCCCCTGGATGTGGTCCCAGTGCGTATGTGACAGCAGGATGTCAGCGGAGATCGCGCCGTTCCGCCTCGCCATCAGCTCGTGGCCCAGCGGACGCAGCCCGCTGCCCGCGTCCAGAATCATCAGCCGGCCGTCGGGCCCCGACACGCTGACGCACGCAGTGTTGCCGCCGTAGCGGGCAGTCTGCGGCCCTGGCGTGGGGATGGAGCCGCGCGTGCCCCAGAACTTCACGGTGTAAGTCACGGATCACGCCCCGGACCGGGATCGGGCATCCATCAACGTCTCCCATTCCGGGCACCGACGGCTACGGCCAGAGTCACCGCTGGCCCGTGACTGCGCTCACGCCCGGCGAGCGGCGAGCATGAGCGAGCGGCGGTCCCGAAGCGTGATGTCCTTGCGGGTCACCGTGATGATGCCGCGCTCCACGAGGTTTCGCATGGTCCGGGACACGGTCTCCCGGCTGGACCCGATCATCTGCGCGATGGTATGGTGGGTCAGCTTGCGGGTGATGTGGTCCCCGCCTTCGTCCTCGGCCATGCGGAGCAGGAGGTGGGCGACGCGCCCGTTGACGTCGAGCAGCACGAGGCTGCCGATCTTCTCGTCGGCTCGGCGGAGGCGGCGGGAGATCTCCTTCAGGAGGGAAATGGCCACCTCGGGCGAGTGGCGGAGCCTGGCATGGAAGTCCTCGCGCCGGAGCACCAGGAGACTGGAGTCTTCCATCGCGATCACGTGCGCGGACCGGGGCTCCTCGTCGATCACGGCCATCTCACCGAAGAAGCTTCCCTCGCCCAGCACCGAGAGGATCACCTCGCGGCCGTCCTCCGCGATCAGCACGACCTTTACCTGTCCCGCCGCGACGAGAAACAGGGCGTCCCCGGGGTCGTCCTCGAAGACGATCACGCTTCCTTTGGGGTAACTGCGCTCGCGGGTCAACTCGGCAAAGGCCGCCAGGTCGGCCTCTCCGAGGCCGGAGAATAGTGGGACCTTGCGCAAGACCTCGATCGGAGACAGCGGCACGGGGGGCCTCTCGGAAGCGGAAGTGGTTGGCGATAGCTTACTTGCGCACAGTGGGCATGTCAACGTGGCGGCCCAGGTGGGGCTACCGTCCGATCTGCTTTCCCGGTAGATTTCCCGGCTGACCCGGAACAGGAGTTTGCAGTGAAGGCCGATCTTCATCCCGTCTATCGCAAGATCACCGCCGTGTGCGCCTGCGGGAATTCGTTCGAGACACGTTCGACCTCGAATTCCATTCACGTGGAAGTGTGCGCCCAATGCCATCCTTATTTCACCGGCAAGCAGCGCCTGGTGGATACGGCCGGCCGGGTGGACCGCTTCCGGCGGAAGTACCGGACCGAGCCCGCCGCCGCGGCACCCAAGGCGTAATTCGTGGAGGGAAGACTCCGCCAGGCACTGCTGCGGGCGGAGGAGGTCGGCAACGCCCTCGCCGACCCCCGGATCGCCCGGGATCCCGCGCAGCTCAAGTCGCTCGGGCGCGAGCACACGCGGCTCGCGCCCGTGGTGCGTCTGGCCGATCGCCTCGCGCGCCTGCAGACGGAGCTGGCACAGGCGCGTGAGCTCACCGACGAGTCCGATCCCGAGATGGCCGCGCTCGTCCAGGCCGACCTCGCCCGCCTCACGCCCGAAATCGCCGCGCTCACCGAAGAGCTGCACCAGTTGCTGCTGCCCCAGGATCCGCACGACGCCCGCGACGCGATCGTCGAGATCCGGGCCGGCACCGGCGGTGACGAGGCGGCGCTCTTCGCGGCCGACCTCTACCGCATGTATCAGCGCTTCAGCGAGCGGCACGGGCTGAGCTGGGAGCCGATGTCTCTCAGCGAGGGCACCCTGGGCGGTCTCAAGGAGGCGATCGTGGCCGTGCGCGGCGAAGGCGCCTTCGGCCTGTTGCGGCGGGAGTCGGGAGTGCATCGGGTGCAGCGGGTGCCCGCCACCGAGACTCAGGGACGGATCCATACGTCCGCCGCGACCGTCGCGGTGCTTCCCGAGGCGGAGGAAGTGGACGTGAACATCGAGGACAAGGACCTCCGGGTGGACGTGTTCCGTTCATCCGGTCCCGGCGGCCAGAGCGTGAACACCACCGACAGCGCGGTGCGGATCACGCATCTGCCGTCGGGGCTGGTGGTGAGCCAGCAGGATCAGAAATCGCAGCAGCAGAACAAGCTCAAGGCGATGGAGGTGCTCCGCGCTCGCCTGCTGGACCGGATGATCGCCGAGCAGGAGGCGGCCCGCTCGCGCGACCGCCGCGCCATGGTCGGGACCGGCGACCGCTCGGCCAAGATCCGGACCTACAACTACCCCCAGAGCCGTGTCACCGACCATCGCATCAATCTGTCGGTGCACAACCTCGCCGACGTGATCGACGGTCGACTCGACGAGCTGGTGGACGCTCTCCGCATGGCCAGCCGGCAGGAACAGGATGCGGTCTGAGGGCTCGCTTTCCCGCCGTGAGTTGCTTGCGGAAGCCACCTCCGCTCTGGCGGCGGCCGGAGTCATTGAGCCGAGGCGCGAGGCGCTGCGGCTCTGGTCGGAGCTTCGCGGCGCCCCACCGGTGGATGTCTTCCTGGACGGGGAGGCCGAGGTCGGGACTTGGACCGCGGACGCGATCCGAGAAGCCGCACGGCGGCGCGCGGGCGGTGAGCCGTTGGCCCACGTGACCGGGCGCATCGGCTTTCGCGACCTTCTCCTCAGGAGCGACCGCCGGGCCCTCA
>JACDHV010000195.1 GCA_013820855.1 Gemmatimonadales bacterium
GCCTCGAGCCGCTCGGGCTCGCCGAAGCGCGGCACCCGGAAGGCGTACGGATGCCCCGCGCTGGCGTAGGAGAGCCGTCCGCCCAGCGGATCGAGCACGCCGTAGAACACGCTGAAGTACATCTCGGTCTCGGCCAGCTCGTTCTGCAGACTGTCGAGCAGCGCGCTCAGAGTCTCGTCGGGTGTCACCGACGCCGCGGCGTGAATGCCCGCGGCTGAGAGCACCAGTGCCATCACCAGCGCGGCGGAGAATCCGTGCGAGGCGACGTCTCCCAGCATCACGCCCACCCGCCCGCGGCCCAGGCGGGTGAAGGTGTAGAAGTCGCCGCCGACGGACTCCGCCGGCAGGCATCGCGCGGCGACTTCGGCGTCGCCGTGCAGCACCGCGGGCGACGGGAGCAGCTTGAGCTGCAGGTCGTGCGCCAGCTCCATCTCGCGCCGGAGCTGCTGCTGAAGGAGATCCCGCTCCACCAGCCGGGAGTTCTCCACCGCGGCGCCGATCTGGTTGGCCACGGCAGAAACCAGCTTCCGGTCGCCCGGCGTGAAGCGGTCGCCGCCGATGCGGTCGGTGAGATTGATGACGCCGATGCAGCGCACCGGGGAGCCGGGCGCGCCATAACAGATGGGCACGCTCAGGTAGGCGCGGCCCCGGTAGCCGCGCTCCCCGCCGCAGTCGCCGGGGACGTCCTCCAGCTCCTCCGGATCGTGAACGATCGAACGTTGCTCGCGATACACCTTCGCGGCCACGGAGCAGTCGTCGTCCACCTTGACGGGCGCCAGTCCGTCCATCCCGAAGCCTCTCGCGGCGACCGTGCGCAGCACCCCCGCCGCGTCGTCGAACACCATGATGGACGCCCGCTTCGCGCCCACCACCGCGCTCACCTCGCGGACGATGGTCCGGGTGGCCTCCTCCAGCCGCACCGTCTGCCCCAGGATCTCGCTGATGGCGTAGAGGAGGTCGATCTCCTGATAGCGGCTCGCCAGCTCCTCGGCCATGAAGCCGCGCTGCCGCTCGGTCTCGAGCATCGCCGACACGATGGGCACCACGCGGGCGGCCGCGGCGCGGGATTGCTCCTCGTCACCGGCGTCCACCTCGAGCCAGAACCCCTCGAGGTTATCGACCGGTGCGAGCCACACGCTGCCCGTGGGCGTGGGCACGGGGCCGGCGGCCCGGGGTATCGTCGGGCTCCAGCCCGGGTCGCCGCCGCCCGAGACCTTGAGACCGCGGCCGTCGAAGCGCCACAGGCGCACCCGTCCCTTCACGAGCGCGCCGAGGTCTTCGAGCACCGGGCCCAGCCGGTTTAGTGACGGCGCAGAATCATGCAGATGGAGTTTCCCTGCTCGTTGAACTGGACGGCGTCCACCAGCTTGCGGATGAGGAAGAGGCCGCGGCCGCCGGCCTCGTCGATCTGGTCCGGCCGGATCGGCTCGGGGATGGCGGACGGATCGAAGCCGGGGCCCTGGTCGGTGACGTAGACCCGGATCACGTCGGCGAGCAGCTCGGCCCGCACCTCCACCCACTTGTCGAGCGCCTCGTTGTTGCCGCGGAGGATGGCGTTGGCGAGCGCCTCGGACAGCACCACTTGAAGCCGGAACCGGATCGTCCTGGTTGCGCTGTGTCCGGCGAGGCAGTGGCGGGTGACCAGCTCGACCGCCTCCTCGATGCAGGCGACGTCGCTGGGGAGCCGAAGCGTGACCAGCGTCGCCGCGCCATCGGCCTCCGGAGCCGGCGAGCGGCGCACACAGAGGCGAAGGGGCGACGTCATGGGACGCGGTCGCTAGAAGCTGGCCAGAGCCTGCTGGGGAGTGTCGGCAATGGCGAACAGCGTGTCGAGTTTGGTGAGCTCGAAGAGCGAGCGCAGGTCCTCGTTCAGCCCGGACAGCCGAAGCTCGCCGCCCGCCTCCCGAATCCGCTTGGAGATGGACACCAGCGCGCCGAGTCCCGAGGAGTCGATGTAACCGGTGCGGGAGAAGTCGATCAGCAGCCGGCGCTCGCCGCGTTCCAGTGCGGACTGGACCAGATCCTTGAGCTCCTGGCGGTTGCCCACGATGAGCTGTCCCTCCACCTGCAGCACCGCCACCCCGCTCTGGTCCTTGGTCTGGCTGAAGCCCATCGGTCGCTCCGTCAGGTCGTCGAGTCGCTTTGAAGTGCCGCCATTGCCGCCACCTCGACAATATCGTCGGCCGTGGCTCCCCGCGACAGGTCGGCCATCGGCCGCGCCAGGCCCTGAAGAATCGGACCGATGGCGGCCGCACCGCCGAGACGCTGGGTCAGCTTGTAGGCGATGTTGCCGGCGTCCAGGTCGGGAAACACCAGCACGTTGGCCCGTCCCGCCACCGGCGAGCCCGGTGCCTTCCGCTCCGATATTTCGGGGACCAGCGCCGCGTCCCCCTGCAGCTCGCCGTCGGAGGGAATGTTCGGCGCCAGCGCGCGGAACAGGGCGGCCGCTTCGCGGATGCGCCGGACGCCGGGACCGTCGGCGCTGCCCTTGGTGCTGTAGGAGAGGAACGCCACCCGCGGCGAGTCGCCCACCAGCCTGGCGCGGTCGCGCGCGGCCACCAGCGCGATGCTCGCCAGCTCCTCCGCCGAGGGCTCGGGCACGACCGCGCAATCGGTGAAGGTGAGGACGCTGTCGCTAGGCAGCACCATGTAGAACGAGGAGCTGACCAGCCTCACGCCGGGCGCGGTTCCGATGGCCCAGAGCGCGGCGCGGAGCACGTCGCGCGTGGTGAGGACGGCACCCGCGACCGCCGCCTCCGCCTCGCCCAGGGCCACGAGGGCCGCGCCGAAGTTCGCGGGATCGGCGGCGACGTCGAGCGCGTGCACACCGTCGCGGATGTCGTCAGGCCGCCGCTCGCGCAGGTGGCTCGCGATCCGGGCGAGCCGGGGATCATCCGCCGGCGTGAGGCCGCCGCTGCCTCCCAGCACGATCGGCTCGGCGATCCCTTTACTTCTCAGCCGCTCGGCCGCTGAGCGGACCCGCGGATCCTCGCCCTCGCAGAGCACGATGCGGGCGCGCCGCGCCGCCGCCCGCTTCAGCAGCGCCTCGCGAAAGCTCATCGTCGAAAGCGCCCCGCGAGCGCCGCGGCTACGGCCGGATGGACCAGCCCGCTCACGTCGCCCCCGAAGCGCGCGACCTCGCGCACCAGGCTCGAGCTCAGGTACGTGAGGTCCACCGCCGGCACCAGGAACACCGTCTCCAGCGAGGGGTGCAGCCGGCGGTTCATCAGCGCCATCTGAAACTCGTACTCGAAATCGCTCACCGCCCTGAGGCCGCGGACGACGATGGAGGCGCCGACGCGCTTGGCGAACTCCGCCAGGAGTCCGTCGAACGACCGGATGGAGAGCCGCGGCTCGCCGCCCACCGCCTCGCGCAGCAGGGCAAGGCGCTCCTCGACGGTGAAGAGCGGCTGCTTGGCGCCGTTGGTGGCGATGGCCACGATCACCTCGTCCGCCAGCGCGAGGCTTCGGCGCACCAGGTCCTCGTGGCCCTTGGTCGGAGGATCGAACGAGCCCGGGTACAGCGCGATTCTGGTCATGGTGCGCGGCAGAAGGTGACGGCGGTGTCGCCGTAGCGGCGGGTCTCGTCTCCCTCGACCCGCCGGCCGGCCGGATGCTCGACGGAAAGGATGCGCGCGAATGGGTGGCGGCGGAAGAGCGCCACGATCCGGTCGGCGGCGTCGGTGGCGTAGGGCGGATCGGCGAATGCCACGTCGAACGCGCCGGCCTCGAGCCCTCCGATGAACCGGAGCGCGTCGCCCCGGTGGACCCGGGCCCGCTCCCCCACGCCGAGCGTCTGGATGTTGGCGCGCAGCGCCTCGAGCGATGGGGGGCTCAGCTCCACGAATGTCGCGCTCGCCGCGCCGCGCGACAGCGCCTCCAGCCCCAGGGCCCCGCTGCCCGCGAAGAGATCGAGCACCCGCGCGTCCCGGAGCTCGGCGCCCAGAATGCTCATCCAGGCCTCACGGACACGATCGGCGGTGGGGCGGACGCGGGCGTCCTTCGGGATGCGGAGCCTGCGGCCGCCCAGCTTGCCGGCGACGATTCTCATGGCCCCACTAAGCCCCCGGGCCCAGCGCGCACAGCCTCGCCTGAAGACTCGTCTGCCCGTTCCACTCGTTCACCTCGAGCCGGAAGGCGGCGTCCACCGGCCCATCGCCGAGCCAGGGGACCCGGTCGGCCCACTGGAAGCCGATAACGGGGAGCCGGTAGCGGCCGTCGTCGAGCGTGCCCTTCAGATGGCCCTGCCCGACCCGGCACCGGCCCGCGAGGCGGACGCCGCGCACTCCGAAAACTGGACTCGGGTTGCCGGTGCCGCAGGGCTCCAGATAGCGGCAGAGCCGCTCCAGCTCGTAGGTCGCCTCGTGCAGCCCGATCTCCAGGTCTACGCGCTGCTCGGGTCCGAGTTCCTCGGGAGCCAGCGACGCGCGGGCCAGCCCGCCGAACCGCTCGCGGAAGGCGTCGAGGTTCTCGCGCCGGATGGTGAGCCCGGCCGCCATCTGGTGGCCGCCGTAGCGCTCCAGCAGGTCGCCGCAGTCGAGCAGTGCCGAGTGCAGGTCGAACCGGGAGATGCTCCGTCCGGATCCCTTGCCGATGTCGCCGTCGAACGCGATGAGGAACGTGGGCCGGCCGTAGCGCTCCACCACGCGCGAGGCGACGATGCCCACCACCCCCGGATGCCACCCCTCGGCGGCCAGCACGAGCCCCGACTCCCGCTCCAGGTCCGCGACCTCCACCTGCCCGAGGGCCTCGTCGAGCATGCGCTGGTCCATCGCCTGCCGCTCCACGTTCAGTCCCTCGAGCCGCCGCGCGATGGACTTCGCCTCCTCCATGTCGTCGCTGAGGAGCAGGCGCAGCCCATCGGCGGCATCGGCGATCCGGCCGGCCGCATTCAGCCGCGGGCCCAGGATGAAGCCCAGGTGGCCGGCACGGACTTCCTTGCCCGCCAGTCCGCTGGCCTCGACCAGCGCGCGCACCCCCGGCCAGTTGCTCTCCGCCAGCAGGCGGAGGCCGTGCTTCACCATGATCCGGTTCTCGCCCAGCAGCGGCACCACGTCGGCCACGGTGGCCAGCGCCACGAGATCAAGCAGGTAGTACGGCAGGTTGGCCGGAAGCCCGAGCGCGGGAACCAGCGCCTGCACCAGCTTGAAGGCGATGCCCGTGCCGCAGAGATGGTTCAGGCCCGAAGTGTCGTCGGGGAGCTGGGGATCCACGAGCGCGACTGCCTGGGGAAGCTCGTCGCCCGGGAGGTGATGGTCGGTGACGACGACGCCGATGCCGGCCGCTCGCGCAGCGCGCACTGTGTCCACCGCGGTGATGCCGCAGTCGCAGGTGACCACCAGCGAAGCGCCGGCGGCGCGGGCCGCGGCCAGCCCCGCGGGGCCGAAGTCGTAGCCGTCGCGCAGCCGGTGGGGAACGAAGGGCACGACGCTGGCGTGGGCAGCGCGGAGCGCCCGGGTCAGCACCGTCGTGGCGCACTGCCCGTCCACGTCGTAGTCGCCGTGCACCATGACGGTGCCGCCGGCGCGTACGGTGGACGCGATGGCATCCACCGCGCCGGCCATGCCGGCCAGCGTGTGCGGCGCCGAGAGATCGTCGAGCGAGGGACGAAGATATTTGCGCGCGACCTCGGCGCTGCTCTGCCCGCGCTGCACCAGCAGCGCGGCCAGCGCGCCGGGCAGGTGCAGGCGCTCGGAGAGGCCGACCACCGCAGCCGGGTCGGGCCGCGGCGACACGACCCACCGGAAGATGGGTGCCTGCGAGACAGTCACCACGACAGTCTAGGCTCGAGCTGCGTCATTGGCCGCTCTTCTACTCTCGAGTGGGTACAGGAACGCGCCGCAGACCTCGCAGGTGTCCAGCACCTGGCCGGCCTTGATCTGACTTCTTCTATTGAGGGGAATGGATGTGTGACAGGAGCCGCAGGAGCCGCCGAGCAGCGGAACGACGACGGCTCCTGATCGCGCCTTGCGGATCCGCTCGTACTGGATCCGGAGCGGCCGGTCGAGCCGCAACGCGCTCTCCTCCCGTTCCCGCCGCACCGCCGCCAGCTCCGCCTCGAGCTCCGACTGCCGCGAGGCCAGCCGGTCGCGCTCCGGCACCTGCCCCTCCACCGCTGCCGCCACGTTGCGCTCCTCCTCGGCGGCCTTGAACTGGGCCTGGGTGACCGCGTCGGCGCTGCGGACCCAGTCGTTCTCTTCCTTGGCCACCACGGACCTCGCCAGGTCCAGCTCGGCCATCAGCGCGGAGGCTTCCTTCGGATTCCGCACGTGCTCCAGCCGCTGCTGGCGACGGTCCTGCAGCCCCCGGTAGGTCTCGATCCTGGCCTCCACCTCGTCGCGGCGCGTCGCGGCCGCCGCGACGGCCCGCCGCGCGGCCTCCAAGCCCTCCCGTGCACGATCCAGCGCCTGATCCAGTAC
>JACDHV010000196.1 GCA_013820855.1 Gemmatimonadales bacterium
GACCGCTCGATTCATCCCGGCTTCCAGGGCCCGCGAGACGGGCTCTACTTTCTCCAGTGCGGCAACTCCATCGCGGGCCTCAACCGCAACCTTCGGGCGGAGCAGCGGTCGCTGCGCACCACCGGCGCGAGCAACGGGCAGAGCATCGTGGGCGCCATGTCCACCGGCACCCACGGCTCGGCGATCGACGTCGGGGCGGTGCAGGACTACGTCGTCGGCATCCACCTGATCGTGGCGCCGGACCGGCATGTCTGGATCGAGCGGGCGTCGTACCCGGTCACGACCGACGGATTCGCCGGACTCCTGGGCGCGGAGCTGCGGCGCGACGACGAGCTGTTCGATGCCGTGCTGGTGAGCTTCGGGGCCTTCGGACTCATCCACGGCGTGATGATCGAGACCGATCCGATCTTCCTCCTGGAGATGCACCGGGAGCGCCGGCCGCTGGACGCCCGGCTCCGCGCGGCGATCACCACGCTCGACTTCACCGGCGCCGGGCTTCCCCGCGGCGACGAACGGCCGAGGCACTTCGACGTGGTGGCCAATCCGTACGACATGGATGCCGGCGTCTACGTCACCACGATGTACCGCCGGCCGTTCCGCCCCGACTATCCGAGGCCGGTGCACGGCGATCTGGCGCCCGGCGACGACGCGCTGCAGTTCGTCGGCACGGTCACCGACGCCCTTCCCCTGCTGATCCCCACCGTGATGACCGCGGCGGTGCGCAGCCAGTACAAGACCACCACCACCCCGGTCCAGGGCACCACGAACGATATTTTTCCGACGACGACGACCCGGGGCAAGGCGTCCGGCTGCGCCATCGCCGTGCCGCTCGACCGCGCGCTCCACGCGATGGAGCTGATCCTCGCCATCAACCGCGATCACGGCCCGTTTCCGTGCCTGGTCGCCCTGCGCTTCGTTCCCCGGACCCGGGCGCTGCTCGGGTTCACCCGATTCGAGCGGACCTGCATCGTGGACGTGGACGGCACCCTCTCCAATCGGACGCGGAGCTTCTATTCACGGATCTGGCAGTCGATGGCCGCCAGCGACATTCCCTTTGCGATGCACTGGGGCAAGATTCTGGGACTGAGCGCCGCGGAGGTCAGGCGGCTGTACGGCGGCAACGTCGACCGCTGGCTGGTGGCGAGACGGGCACTGCTGCCGCCGGCGCTGCGGCGCGCGTTCTCCAACCGGTTCCTCGAGGAGCTCGACCTGGCGGACTGACCTATGACACGAACCACACGCAATCTTCTCCTCGTCGGGATTTTCTTCGTGCTCCCGCTCGCCCTCCTGATCGTCCTGCCGATGCTCTTTCGAGACCGGATCGAGCAGCGGGTGAAGACCGAGGTCAATCGGACGCTCGAGGCGAAGATCGATTGGCGCGACGCCGGCCTAACCTTCTTCCGGAACTTTCCCAACCTCACCCTGCGGCTGGATGACCTCACCGCGGTCGGGGTCGGCCGGTTCGAGGGAGACACCCTCGCTTCGGTGCGGCACCTCGGCGTGGTGCTGAGTCCGGCCAGTGTGGTGAGGAGCATGTGGGGCGGAGGTGGCGGCCCGATCGTCGTGCGCTCCATCCGGCTGGACCAGCCCAGGGTGTCCCTCGTCGCGCTCGAGGATGGCACCGCCAACTGGGACATCACGAGAGAGACGCCCGAGTCGGCCGACCCGCGCGCCGAGCGCCCGCTGGCGGTCAGCCTGCGGCGTTTCGACATCAACGACGGGACCATCGCCTTCGACAACCGCCGGGCCAGGCTGCGTGGCTCCCTGACGGGCTTTCACCAGTCTCTCCAAGGCGAGTTCCGGCAGGACCTGGTCATGCTCCAGACCCGGGCCCGCTCCGACGAGCTGACCCTGCACTTCGCCGGCATCCCCTATCTCAACCGCGTGAAGCTGGACCTCGAGATCGACGCCGAGGCGGACCTGGCGAAGAAGGCGCTCACGCTGAGGGACAGCGAGCTCCGGCTCAACGATCTCGGTCTCGCCCTGTCGGGAACGGCCGCCGCCGTCGGCGACGACATCGGGCTCGACCTGACGTTCGAGGCGCCCCGCACGGACTTCCGGCACATCCTGTCGCTGGTGCCGGCGATCTATGCGCGCGAGTTCCAGTCGGTGCAGACCTCCGGTGCGATCGCGGTCTCGGGGCACGTCAAGGGCGCCTACGGCGAGGAGGCCTTCCCCTCCTTCTCGCTGACCGCGAAGGTCGACAACGGCAGCTTCCGCTATCCCGATCTCCCGCTCCCGGCGCGGGACATCTTCGTCGATCTCGCGATCGCCAACCCCGGCGGCGACGCCGACAGCACGGTCGTGAGGCTGGAGCGCTTTCACATGGTGGTGGGGCGTGAGCCGATCGACGCGTCCATGGTGCTGCGGACGCCCGTGTCCGATCCCGATGTCGACGTCCGCGCAGCCGGCAGACTGGACCTCGCCGACGTGCGGCGCACGATGAAACTGGAAGGTTTTCAGGAGTTGGCGGGCACCATCGCGGTGGATGCGGCGGTACACACCCGGATGTCCTACCTCGACGCCGGACAGTACGACAGGGTGGCCGCGCGCGGCAGCATCGACATCGGCAATCTCACGGTGAAAGGCGAGGCGCTGCCCCACCCTCTGGCCATTGCGGAGGCGTCGCTACGCCTCGCTCCGCGGCGGGCGGAGCTGAGATCGTTCACGGGCTCGATCGGCAGCAGCGACCTGCGCATGTCCGGTCATCTCGACAACGTCCTCGGCTTCCTGCTGCGGGACGAGGACCTGCGGGGTAGCGCCAGCATGAGCAGCACCCGGTTCAATCTCGACGAGTGGCGATCGGGCGGCGAGCTGAGCGTCATTCCGGTGCCCCCCAAGATCGACTTCGCGCTGCAGGCGAAGGTGGGGGAGCTGCTCTACGACAAGCTGAAGATGACCAACGCTCGAGGGCGGCTCCACGTGAAGGACCAGCGCGTCACGCTGGAGGACTTCGTGGTGAACACGCTCGGCGGCGAGATCGGGGTGACCGGTTTCTACGAAACGACCAACCTCGCCAGGCCGACATTCGACGTCGGCCTCCGGATGAAGCAGGTGAGCATCCCGGCCGCAGCCGATGCGCTGACGACGGTGCGGATGCTGGCGCCGGTTGCCCGGTACGCCGAGGGGAGCTTCTCGACCGATCTGCGGATGAGCGGCGCGCTGGAGAAGGACATGATGCCCGTGTTCGACGCGCTCAGCGGACGGGGCACGCTCCAGACCTCGCAGATCGCGCTTCGGAACTTCCCCGCCCTGGAGAGGGTGGCCGACGCCACCAAGCTCTCGTTCCTGAAGGATCCGGCGCTGGAGCGCGTGCGCTCGTCGTTCGAGGTTCGGGACGGCCGGCTGCACGTGGAGCCGTTCGCGGTGCGGCTCGGACGCTCCATGATGAACGTGAGCGGCTCCAACGGGATCGACCAGTCGCTGCAGTACGCGCTGCGCCTCCAGGTGCCGCGCTCCGAGCTTGGCGCCGAGGCGAACCAGGCGGTCGCGGGCCTGCTGTCCCGGGCGGGCAGGGCGGGCATCGATCTCCAGGCCGCGCCCGAAGTCGAGCTCGGAATCCAGCTCACCGGGACGGTCACGAATCCGTCGGTGAAGGTGGACGTGGGCAGCATCGCGGCGTCCGTCCGTGAGGGGGCGGAGCAGGCGGTTCGCGAGCAGGTCACCCGGGGAGCCGAGGCGGCGGAGCAGCGCGTCCAGGAGGTCACGGAAGAGGCCCGGCAAAAGGCGCAGGCCCAGGTGGAGCGTCTCGTCGGGGAGGCCGAGAAGCGGGCCGCGGTCATTCGCGAGGAAGCCAGGACGCTCGCGGAGACCGTGACACGCGAGGGCTACGAGCAGGCCGACGCGCTCATGGGAGCTTCGACCAATCCGATCGCGCGCGCGGCCGCGGGGGCCGCCGCGGACCGGCTGCGGAAAGAAACCGACGGGAAGGCGGCACGCATCGTCCAGGAGGCGGACCAGCGCGCCGAGGCGCTGGTCGCGGAGGCGCGGGCGCAGGCGAAGGAACCCGGGCAGTAGCCGCGCGCGGTGGCCCGGGCAGGGGTCTGCCGCTGGGGCTCTCCCTCGCATCCCATGCCGTTTCTTGCATCCTGCCACCTCCCGCTTTGCGGCGGGCCATGCCCGGCGCTTGCCCACCGACGGAACTATCGACGCCTGCGGCACTTGGGCGATCGCCTGCCGCTCTGTCGGCAAGGCACGGTACCTGCCTGAGACCCGGCCGGGACGGCGGCCATCTCCCTGCCAGCCATGCCCGCTTCCACTTGCGCCGCCACTCTCACACCACTTCAGGAAGGTACCAATGGCCTCCTCACAGCATCTGATCGCCGCGGTTCTCGGTGTCGCGCTGGTGTCCACCGGCTGCGGCCGCAAGGAAGTCGCCGAGATTCCGGAGCCGGTCATGGAAGCACCCGCCCCGGTCATTCCGGTCTCGACTCCGGTCGCGGTGGATCGTCTCGAGCCCGCCGTCGACATGCGCCCGATCATGGAACAGCGGATCCACTTCGCGCTCGACCGATCGGATCTGACCCCCGAGGCGCGTGCGATCCTGGCCGCCAAGGTGGACATCCTGCGGTCCACCCCCGGCGTGACGCTCCGCATCGACGGGCACGCGGACGAGCGGGGCTCGGACGAGTACAACCTGGCGCTGAGCAAGCGGCGTGCGGCCGAGGCCAAGCGGTTCCTGGTCGCCCGGGGCATCGACGCTTCGCGGCTCGAGACCGAGGGGTACGGCGAGGAGCAGCCGCTCGATCGGACCCGCAGCGAGATGGCGTGGGCGATGAACCGGCGCGCGGGCTTCCAGGTGATCGGCGGGGCGGTTTCCCAGCGCTGATCGGCCGGGCATGACGGAGTTCCAGAAGGCCGGGCGATTCAGCCCGGCCTTCTCGTTTGGCTGATGGGGACACGTGGGAGGTTGTTGGGGTCGAGGTGGCCGGCTTCTCCATCCTGCCGGTGGGGTGGGCGCTCGGCCTGCTCGACGGCTCGCTGTTCCTGTTGTTCGTCTGCGCGTCGCTGGCGTACGGACTGTGTCTCTCGCTGGCCACGCTGCTGCTGGAGGAGCTCTCGTTCCGGCCATATCGCGAGCCCCGGGACCTGCTCCGGCTCACCGGCGCGGCGGTGCTGGAGAACTTCGGGCTGCGGCAGCTGCACAGCTGGTGGCGCCTGGTCTCGCTCATCACCTGGCGCGGGCGTCCGCAGACGTGGCACAGCGCGCCGCGACAGGGATTCCACGCGGCGAGATCACCGGCGGGGGTTGGGCGGGCCTGACGCGGGGAATCCCGGGCCGGGTGACCGCCAGCCAATCGCCCAGCCCACCCCCGCTCATTCCCGGCATCACCACGTCGGTGATGACCAGATCTACGCGAGCCTGCGCGGGTGAGGGCAGGGTGAGGCGGCATGTGCTGGTGTCTTGCCCAGGAGCGAATCTTCGTCGTATATGTGAGCGACTTCAGGGTTTCGCGGGTCGATCCGTCCGGTGGCCTCGAGCATGTACCCCACACTGCTGCAATCCGATCGAAGCTTCCTCCGATCCGTCGAATGCGCCTTCGCCAGCGTCGTGGCGCACGCGGCCCTGGCGTGGCTCGCCATCGGCCTGACCGAAGGTGGCAGGCAGATCCCGACGGACGAGCGCGAGGCCAGGGTGTTCTTTCTCCTCCCGCCGGATCGCGTGGACGTACGGGTACGCCAGACGGAGATCATTCAGTGGGGAAAGGTCGGCGGCGACCCGAAGGACGGCATCACCGCCGAGCGCCCGGGCGAGGGATGGCGCATTCAACCGCCGGCGTCCGGAGCCAGGCGGCGCGGTGAGCGGAGCGGCGCCCGGGCCGAGCTACCCTTCGGTCCGACGCTCCCCCACCCGCCGGACACCGCGTTCAGCGTGATCGACGTGGACGAGATGGTGGAGCGACACGAGGGGAGTGCCGCGCCGGTGTACCCGCGGGATCTGCTCGCGGTGGGAGCGGAAGGCCTGGTGCAGGCGATCTACGTCGTGGATACCACGGGCATGGTGGATACGACCACGATCCAGGTGGTGCGCAGCGACGATCCCCGCTTCACCGAGTCGGTCCGGAACGCGCTGGGCCTCATGCGCTTTCGGCCGGCCAAGCGCGCCGGGAAGACGGTGCGTCAACTGGTCGAGCAGCAGTTTCGGTTCCAGATCATGGCCGCATCTTCGGTCGCCGAGCCGGTCAGCTGAGGTGACCTCCTAGCCCGCCGCCGCGCGCTCGAGACCCGCCACGTCGATCTTCTTCATCTCCAGTATCGCCGCCATGACCCGGCGACCCTTCTCGGGATCGGGATCGGTCAACAGCTCGATGCTCCGATCGGGCACGACTTGCCAGGACAGGCCGAACCGGTCCTTGAGCCAGCCGCACTGCTGCGCCTTCGGGTCGCCCCCCTCCGACAGCCGGGACCAGTAGTAGTC
>JACDHV010000030.1 GCA_013820855.1 Gemmatimonadales bacterium
GATCGAGCGGTTCGTCAAGAGTTACAACGAGACCGCGCGGCCCTTCCAGTGGACCGCCACGGCCGATAGTATCCTGGCCAAGATCGAGCGACTTACGAAAAGAATCTCTGGGACTTCACACTAGCCCGCCGCTGCGCGCTCGAGACCCGCCACGTCGATCTTCTTCATCTCCAGGATCGCCGCCATGACCCGCCGCCCCTTTTCGTGGTCGGGATCGGTCAGCAGCTCCATACTACGCTCGGGCACGACTTGCCAGGACAGGCCGAACCGGTCCTTGAGCCAGCCGCACTGCTGCGCCTTCGGGTCGCCCCCCTCCGACAGCCGGGACCAGTAGTAGTCCACTTCCTTCTGCGACTGGCAGTGGACGACCAGGGAAACCGCCTCGTTGAACTTGAAGATCGGCCCGCCGTTCAACGCGGTGAACGCCTGCCCGTCGAGCTGGAACGACACGACCATGACCGAGTTGGCCGGCCGGCCGGCGGCCCGGGCGGCCTCCGGCGTGTAGCGCGCGGTGCTCAACACCGTGGAGTTCTTGAAGATGGAGGTATAGAACGCCACGGCCTCCTCGGCCTGGTCGTCGAACCAGAGGAAGGGCGTGATGCGCTGGGCGATGGCGGGCATGATGTGCTCCTCTCGATGTACATGACTCGGCCGGTGGCGGGCGGCCGCCCGGCTGCCTCCGACCTATAGTCGAAGCAGGGCTCGCGAAATCGACAACGGGCCGCACCCCGCTCCTTGCCAGACCCCGTCACCCGGTCGTATTCGTTCCCTGCCTCCGAACGCCTCTCCCCCTACCGGGCGGGACATGCTGAACTACATCTGGGCGGGCCTGATCGTCTCCAGCTTCGTCTTCGCCCTGGGCCACGACATCCGCGATATCGCGGGCGACCGCTATCGGAACGGGCGGCCGCTCCCGGTGGAGCTGTCGTTCCCCGAAGGCCACGATCCGGCCGCCCGGCGCGTGCCGGTGGAGATCCGTATCGAGCCCGGCGAGTACGCGAGCTTCTACGGGACCGGGCAGCGGCCCGCCGCGAGCTATGCCGGCTACCTGCTGCAGACGCGGGAAGGCGTACAGCTCCGATTCGGAGCGGGCGCCAAGCTGCCCGAGCCTCTGGCCACCATCGCAAAGGCGTCACGCTCGCGCGACGAGGAGCTTCAGGGCCGGCTGCTGGGCCTCACGCCGCCCGAGCGTGTTCAGGGGACGGGGCTCGCCACGGCGATGACCGCGGTCGTCTTCGAGCCGGTCCGGTTCGTGAAGATGAGCGCGATCGCCGCCGCGGCGTTGGACTTCGCGAAGACCGGAGCGGAGATCGCGCTGGGCCTGATCGGCGTGCTGGCCCTCTTTCTCGGGGTGCTGAAGATCGCCGAGCACGCGGGGATCATCTACGCCCTGGTGAAGCTGGTTCGACCGATTCTCCGCCCGCTCTTTCCCGAGATCCCGCCCGACCATCCCGCGCTGGGGATGATCGCCCTGAACCTCGCCGCCAACGTCTTCGGGCTGGGCAACGCGGCCACCCCCTTCGGCATCAAGGCCATGGAGGAGCTGCAGAAGCTGAATCCCAGGGAAGACACGGCCACCAACCCCATGGTCATGCTCCTCGCCGTCAACACCGCCAGCGTGCAGCTCGTGCCGCCGGTGCTCCTGTTGGCGCTCCTGGGTCTCCAGATCAATCGGCTCATCTTTCCGATCATCATCACGACGGTGCTGTCGCTGGTCGTCGCCATAGCGGCCGTGAAGCTCTTCGGACGGCTGCCGGGCGTCCGCGCTTCCGATCCCAACCGAAACCCGCCGCCGCCAGCAGCGGCGCCGACCGCGTGAGGCTGCCGTGAACGAGCTACGCGACGCCGTCAATCTGCTCTCCTACTTCGTCATCCCACTCATCCTGGTGGGATTCCCGCTCTACGGACTCTACAAGCGGGTGCCCGTCTACGAGAGCTTCGTGGAGGGGGCCAGGGAGGGGTTCCAGGTCGCCGTCAGGATCATCCCCTACCTGGTGGCGATCCTCTTCGCCATCGCGATGTTCCGCGCCAGCGGCGCGATGGATTTCCTGACGCTGATCCTGAGCCCGGTGCTGGGACTGATCGGCTTCCCGGCCGAGGTGCTGCCCATGGCCATCATCAGGCCCCTGACCGGCTCGGGCTCGGCCGGCATCGTGGTGGACATGGTCAACCAGTACGGCGAGGACTCGATTCTGGTGAAGATGGCCGCCGTGATGTTCGGGTCCACGGAGACGACGTTTTACGTCATCGCCGTCTATTTCGGGGCGGTGAACATCAAGAAGACGCGCCATGCGGTGCCGGCCGGGCTGACGGCCGATGTGGCCGCCATGATCTTCGCCGTCTGGACGGTGAGGCTGCTGTTCGGGTGAGCCCAGGCGTGGGGGGGTCCGGTTGCCGGGCCGGGCGGTGGGGGCGACGCGCTCTCCGGGCGCTTCCGCGCCTGCTGCTTTCGCGTCGCGGGCCACGAGATCCTTGTGCAGTCGCTAACGCGCCCTCCGAGCGCGCCGCCTCCGCCGCTCGGCCCCGAGACGACCGGGAAGTTGCGTGGGACTCTGGGCCTTCCGCGTTGGTGCACTAAATTGGCGGATGATCGTCCATGTCATCGACGGTACGTACGAGCTGTTCCGCCATTTCTACGGGCAGCGTCGCTTCAACAAGGGCAAGGACAAGCCCTTCGGTGCCGTCGTGGGTGTGCTGCACTCGGTGCTCGAGATGGTCGAGAAGAGGGCTACCCATCTGGGGGTGGCGACCGATCACGTCATCGAATCGTTCCGGAACGAGCTGTGGCCCGGCTACAAGACGGGGGAGGGCATCGAGCCGGCGCTCCTGGCGCAATTCCATCCATGGGAAGAGGCACTGGCGGCGATGGGCGTCGCGGTGTGGCCCATGGTCGACCTGGAGGCCGACGACGCTCTGGCATCGGCGGCGCACCTCGCCTCGGAAGACGAGCGGGTGGAAAAGGTCTGCATCTGGGCCAACGACAAGGACCTCGCGCAGTGCGTCAGGGGCGACCGCGTGGTGCAGGTGGATCGCCGGGGAAACGAGATCCGCGATGCGGAAGGCGTGCGCAGGAAGTTCGGGGTGGAGCCCGCGCTGATCCCCGACTTGCTCGCGCTGGTCGGCGATCCCCAGGATGGATATCCCGGGATTCGGGGGATAGGTCGGGCGACCGCGGGTCGGCTGTTGAACCAGTATGGGCCGATCGAAGCTTTCCCCGAGCGCGTGTTGGGTGAGGAGCGGGAGCAAGCCCTGTTGTTCAAGCACCTCGCAACGCTGAGAACCGACGCGCCGCTCTTTCGTGACGTGGACGAGCTCCGGTGGAGCGGGCCCACGAGCGGGTTCGCCGCGTGGGCCGAGAGGATGGGGGACGGGCGATTGCTGGACCGCTGCCGCAAGGCGTGGGTCACCATCGAGGAGGAGGACAGTCATGGATCACACGATCGTGCACTTCGAGATTCCCGCGGATCAGCCGGAGCGGGCGGCGAAGTTCTACCGTGAGATGTTCGGCTGGAACATCAACCGTTGGGAGAACCCCGGCGGCATGGAGTACTGGATGGTGGAGACCGTTCCGACGGACGCCGAGGGCCGGCCGGTGCGGCAGGGCGTCAACGGCGGGCTCATGCCTCGGATGTTTCCGGGGCAGGCGCCGGTCAATTACATCGCGGTCGCCGACCTCGACGAGTCGGTCGCCAAGGCGGAGCGGCTCGGGGCCAAGGTTCTCATGGGGAGGACCCCGGTGCCGGGCATGGGATGGTTCGCGCAGCTGGCGGACACCGAAGGGAACGTGATTGCGGTCTGGCAGACGGACATGAGCGCGGGAGTGGAAGGGGCGGGGGTGGAGCAGGCTGACGGGGCTGCCACGTAATTCTTGGTTGGTTGCGGGGGCGAGCGGTGGAGGCGACACGGTCTCCGGGCGCTGTGGTGCCCGGAGCGAGGTGCCCCGAGCCGCCTACCAGCGCACCGACAGACAGCTCAGTCCGCCGTCCATCTTCCGGTACTCCGACACGTCGAGCGGCACCAGGTCGTAGCCCAGCTCACCGAGCAGCGCGCTGGTCGCCGGGAAGTCCCGGGCGACCAGCAGCGTATCGTTGACCCGGACGCAGTTCGCTGCGTAGCCCTCTCCTTCCGGCACCCGCACGACCTCCCACCCGCGCAGCGCGTCGTGTTCGGCGAGCTCGCCGGCGGCCAGCAACCGCCGGTCACCCAGCCAGGAGAGTCCGGTCTTCAGGTGCAGCAGGCCGGGCATCGTCCGGATGTCGATCACGCTGGAGCCGAAGCGATGCCGCGCCAGCCACTCGGCCAGTTGCGCCGCACCCTCGGGATTGGTGCGGTCCGAGATTCCGAGGAAGAAGTGCCGGCCGGCCTCACAGACGTCGCCGCCATCGAGCGTGCCGGGGGCGGCGATCTCGGCCGGCTCGGGGAACCACTCCCGGAGCACTTCCCGGAGCGCCGCCACCTCGCCGGCGCGGCTCGCGGCGCCCGGGCGGGCGAGGATCGCGCCCCCGGCGGTGACGACGGCGGCGTCCTCGACGAAGGTGGAGTCGGGGAAGTCGGGATCGGGGGGGAGCCGCAGGAGTGAAAGCCCCAGGCGCTCCAGCGCCCGGCAGTAGGCGTCGTGCTGCGCGAGCGCCGTGGCCAGGTTCGGCGGGCCGAGCCGGGACGACGTGATCCCTGCGGCGAAGGTGTCGGCGGGGGGACGGACGACGGCACGGGTGATTCGCATGCTAGCTCGGTCTCGCGCCCGACCGATTCCTCGCGGCGACGATGAGCCGGTAGACGGGATAGCTGAGCGCGAGGAGCATCAGCGACTTCCAGCTGTTGCCCCAGTCGGTGACCACCGACCCCACGAGGAAAGCCACCGAGGCCACCAGCACCAGTCCGGTAGTGAAGGGAAAGCCGGGCACCCGGTAGGGCCTCGGTGCGAGCGGCTCGTTCCTCCGGAGGGCGAACACGGTCAGGAAGGACAGCGTGTAGCTGGCGACGAAGAAGAACGCGCACAGCGCGAGCACCGTGTTGAACGTGCCGGAGACGATGAACCCCACCGCGACGCCGACGCTGGCCCAGTGCCCCACCGTCGGGGTGCCACCGGCATTGACGGTCTCGAACCCGGCGGGGAGCAGCCGGTCGCGGCTCATGGCCAGCACGACCCTCGGCGCCATGAGCAGGCAGGCGTTGATGCCGCCCAGGATGGATACCAGCACCAGCGACCGGATGACCACGTCGCCCCGCTCGCCGAACAGCGCCTTGCCCGCGGTGGCGGCCACGAACGGATCGCCCGCCATCCGGTCCATGCCGAGCACCCGGACCAGGCCCAGGTTGACCAGCACGTAGATCAGGATGACGAGGAGGACGCCCATCACCATGGCGCGCGGAATGCCGCGGCCGGGATTCCGCACTTCCTCGCCGAAGTAGATGGGCCCGGTCCACCCGTCGTAGGTGTAGATCACCGCCTGCAGCGACAGGACCACGGCCGTAACCAGGGCCATGCCCGCCGGGAGCACCGGCGTGACCGCTTCCCGGGCCGGCACCGGGAGGAGCAGGCAGACACCGATCAGGATGCCGAAGGCCAGCGCCTTGAGGGCGCTCAGGATCTGCTGGGAGAGATCGCCGATCCGGATCCCGCGCCAGAGGAGCAGGCCGAACAGGAGTACGAGCGCCACGCCCGCCGCCACCCGGCGCCCCGCCATGGCCGGCAACAGGGGCTCGAGATACTCCGTGAAGACCATCGCGCCGAGGGAGACCGTGGCGCAGGTGGAGATCCAGTCGTTCCAGCCGACCACGAACCCGGGGTACTCGCCGAGACCGCGGCGCACGAACACGTACTGGCCCCCCGATTCGGCCACCATAGCGCCCGGCTCGGCCACGGAGATGGCCCCGAGCAGCGCGTAGAGACCGCCGACGATCCATACGCCGATGAACAGCGTTGGGCTCGGTAGCCAGGCGGCCACGTCTCCCGGTGTGCGGAGGATCCCGACCAGTATGGTGTTGCCGATGATCACCGCGACGCCGAAGGAGACCCCCAGCACCTGGAGCAGCTTGCCTCGGCTGATCGAAGGAGCCGGCACGGGCGGTACGACGGCTCGATCCGCTGCGTCAGGCACCGGCACGTTGGTCACCCTCCTGGGGCGGATCGACGGTGATGGTGTGTCGGCGGCCCCGGCGCTTCAAAGAACATGGATCCGGGTGCGTGCCTCGTACGTCCGGTCCATTGCCGTGATGCGGCCGATCACCTGGTACTGGCCCGGATGGCTCGGTGCCGGACACCGATCGGCGAACACGAGGCAGTCGCCTGCGGCAATCCGTTCGTCCCCGAGCACCTGGCCGAACACCAGTTCGTCGCTCCAGCGCCAGAGCGTCGTGTCCGAGAGGTCGCGGATCTCGATGTCGTAGCGCTGCGTGGTCGCGAAGGTCAACACGGCCGCCGCCGCGCCGTCGTTGCGAAGGGTAAGTACGAGAGCGACCGTGTCACCAGGCCCATAGACCTCGCGGTCGGTCGTGACGGCAACCACGGGGTCCATTGCTCTCCAGTCTCGTCACGAGTCCGCTGAATGAACGACGCCCTGGCCGCCGGCGGCCAGGGCGTCGTCGCTCATCGGGCGGACGCCACTCAGAACGAGACGGTCACGGAGTTGGAGCAGGTGGAGGTCCCTGCGTTACACACCCGGTAGGTCCGGGTCCCATTGCTCCGCCCGAGATTGTCGGTGTAGGTGGCGCCCGACACGGTGGCAATCGTGGCGTTGTCGCGGTACACGTCCGCCGAGCCGCCGGCCCCGGTCCAGCTCAGATTCGCCGAGTTTACGCCCCGCACCTTGGACATGCTCACAGCCAGCGAGATGCCTCCTCCCGGCGCGGTCACGCTGACCGAATGGGAGTTGCTACCCGTCGCATTGTCATCGTCCGTGACCGTCAGTGTCACGGAGTAGGTTCCCCCTGCGGCGTAGCTGTGGGTCACCGTGGCCCCGGTGCCGCTCGCACCGTCGCCGAAGTTCCATGCGTAACTGGTGATCGTGCCGTCCGAATCGCTGGAGCCGGTGCCATTGAAGGAACAGACGAGGTCGGTGCAGCCGAACGTAAACGAGGCGGTCGGGGATACATTCGCGGGCGGGTTTCCGCCGCCGGAGCCGGCGAAGGCCGAGTAGAGGAGCAGGTTGGGGGACCCCGAGCCCGCGTTGGTGACCTTACCCGTGGTGGCGTTCGACGCGAGGGCCTGCGTCACAGCGGATGGCGTCGCGGCCGGGCTGCCCTGCAGCACGAGGGCAGCTACGCCGGCCACGTGCGGCGAGGCCATCGAGGTGCCGCTGATGGTGTTGGTGGCGGTGTTGGAGGTGCTCCACGCCGAGGTGATGGAGCTGCCGGGGGCGAACAGGTCGAGGCAGCTGCCATAGTTGGAATACGAAGCACGGGCATCCGAGCTGGTCGTGGCGCCGATCGTGATCGCCGTCCCGACGCGCGCGGGAGAGTAGTTGCAGGCGTTGGCGCTGCTGTTGCCGGCGGCGACGGCATAGGTGACGCCCGCCCCGATCGAATTCGATACCGCGGCGTCCAGCGCCGAGCTGGCGCCGCCCCCGAGCGACATGTTGGCCACGGCCGGCTTGACGTGGTTGGCGGTGACCCAGTCGATGCCGGCGATGACCCCGCTGGTGGTGCCGGAGCCCTGGCAGTTGAGGACGCGGACGGCCACCAGTGAAGCCTGCTTGGCTACGCCGTAGACCGACCCGCCGACCGTCCCGGCGACATGGGTTCCATGTCCGTTGCAGTCGTCGGTCCCGCGCCCGTCGTTGATGGAGGTGAAGCCGGATATGGCGCGGCCGCCGAACTCCTGGTGGCCGAGGCGGATTCCGGTGTCGAGGATGTACACGCGGACGCCCGAGGCGTCGGCGTTGTAGGTGTACGTCGCGCTCAAAGGAAGATTGCGTTGGTCTATGCGGTCGAGCCCCCAGGTGGGATTCGTCTGAGTTCCGACGATGGTGAACACCTGGTCTGCTTCGACGTACGCCACGTTCGGGTTCCGCTGCAGGCCGGCGAGCGCCTGAACCGGGACGCGGACGGCGAAACCGCGGATCGCGTGCTGGTAGACGTGACTGATCTCCCCGCCGTGTTGAGCCGCCAGTCGCGCGGCCAGTCCGGGCACGTCGCCGGTGCCGTGCCGGAACACCACGATGAAGCTTTCCCGGGCTGATGAGACGTCCTGCGGGGAGAGGTCCGGCGCGGTAGGTTCGCTCGGGGGAGCGCTGTCCCGGCAAGCCGTGCTCGCCAGTACGGCGAGTGCACCAGCGAAACAAAGCAGCCTGCGCATGAGTCGGCCCTCCGACGACGGGGAGTAGCTCTGAACGAGAACGGGCCTACGATTCTGGGCGGATCATTCTACGACCGGGGGTAAGCTGACGGATCGGGCCTAAGGTGCGGTGCGGACCTGGAGGGCGCAAGACCCTGGGGACTGCCGACAACGACGAAGCCCCACCGGGAGCGTGGGGCTTCGTGGTCGGCGCTGGGCGCCGCGCGGCGTCAGGGCGTGGCGTCCACGCCGGGGTCCGGCTCGATCTCGCCTCCGGTGACCACCGGATGCATCACCCACCGGCCGGACTGTCCGGCCACCCGCCCGAAGCTCTGCTGCACGTCGAAGTCCACCAGCAGGATCTTCTTCGGGCCTAGGATGACGAGGGCGTTCGCATCCAGCGTCACCTTGAGTCCCGACTGCGCGAAGCTCGGCGCCTGGAGCACTCCGGTCGCCGCGCCGCCGCACGGCTCGGAGTCGTAGCCGGCGGTCGTATAGATGTCGCTCCCACCGCTTTCGTTCTCGACCGCTAGACACGCCCCGCTGATCACGAAACGGAGCCCGGTGTAGGTGCCGGACGGCACGTCCGCGTCCGTCACCAGGTCGGCCGTGGTGCCGGCCAGCGTGAGGAGGTCGGCGGTGAACGGCGTGTCCCGCAGCACCACCTTGCCGTCCGAGCCCATGAGGTTGATTTCGGTGATGGTCACGAACGCATGCTGAATGTCACCCGGGGCGTCCGTGAGCTTGAGCGAGAGCGCCGTCGTTTCGCCAGGGCCCGCGCCGTCGCCGCAGGCGGCCAGCGCGGCGAGCGCCACCGCCAGCGCGGCCGCGGACCGGCGCGTGCCGGAAAGAAGCATGGAATGCAGCATGTAGGAGCCTCCTATGCAAGTTTTGTTCGGCAGCTTGCCCGGCATGGTTTCTGATGTCGCAGCCGTCCGCTGATGCAGGACGCGGCGCTCGACTCGTCCTGCATCGACGACGAAGAGACGCATTTCGGCAGGGGGAAAGTCCAAGCTCCCCTCGCAGGGAGGCTTGCACGCACCTGACGGGTAAAGCGTGCCCCTGTATCGGCATTCATCATGCCGCTCCCTCGACTTCAGGCTCGGGGCGCCTCGCTCCGGGCGCCACAGTGCCTGCTGCTTTCGCGGGGCGGGTTACCAGGTTCCTGTGCAGTCACTGACGCGCCCTCCGCGGGGCGGTCCGAGCCTGAAATTCCCCCTGGTTCAGCGTGGTCGCGGGGTGTAGCGGTTCAGCGTGGCGTAGGTCGGCGGCCAGGGTAGTGTGTGACCCAGATCGGCCGCGGCATGTCGGGTCCAGTATGGGTCCCAGAGGTGTGCCCGCGCCAGCACCACCAGATCGGCGCGGCCGGCGGCCAGGATGGTGTTGACGTCGGCGGGCGACGAGATGTTCCCCACCGTCATCGTGGGCACCCGTGCCTCGTGCCGGATCCGGTCGCTGAAGGGCGTCTGGAACTGGCGGCCGTAGACCGGCTTGCCCTCGGGCACGGTCTGCCCCGCGGAGACGTCCACGATGTCGGCACCGGCGTCGACGACCATTCGCGCCACGTCCACCGCGTCGTGCGCCTCCATGCCGCCGGGCGCCCAATCCACCGCCGAGATCCTCACCGAGAGCGGCCTGGCCTGGGGCCACGCCGCGCGCACTCTGGTCACGATCTCCAGCGGATAACGCATCCGATTCGCGAGTGCTCCGCCGAACTCATCCGTACGCCGGTTGGTGAGCGGCGAAATGAACGAGGCCAGCAGATACCCGTGCGCCAGGTGCAGCTCCAGCAGGTCGAACCCCGCGGAGTCGGCCATCCTGGTGGCGCGGACGAAGTCGGCGGTCACCTGGTCCATGTCGTCCCGGGTCATCTCCCGCGGCGTCTGGTTGTGCGGCCGGTAGGGAATAGGAGACGGCGCAATCAGCGGCCAGTTGCCGTCCGCGAGCGGCTCGTCCTCGCCTTCCCACAGGACGCGAGTCGAGCCTTTCCTGCCCGCATGCGAGAGCTGGATGCCGATCTTGGCCTCACTCTCCCGGTGTACGAACTCGACGATCCGCTGCCACCCGTCCACGTGAGCCGGGAGATACATCCCGGCGCAACCCGGCGAGATCCGGCCCTCGCGGCTCACGTCGGTCATCTCGGCCATCACCAGCCCCGCGCCGCCGATCGCCCGGCTGCCGAGGTGTACCAGGTGCCAATCATTCGGTAGCCCGTCGTCCGCGCGGTATTGGCACATCGACGACACCACGATCCTGTTGGGCAGCACCAGATCGCGGAGCCGGTAGGGCGTGAACAGTGGCGGAGGGGAAGGCTCCGTCGCCACGGGACGCCCGCTCTGCCTGCCGGCCTGCTCGGCGAACCACCGGTCCACCTGCGCCACCAGCGCCGGATCGCGCAGCTTCAGGTTCTCGTGGGTGATCCGGAGGCTTCGGGTCAGCAGGTTGAAGGCGAACTGGAGCGGCTCGGTATCGTCATAGCGCTCCACCGATTCGAACCACTCGAGGCTCGCCTGCGCCGCGCGCTGGAGGCTCTCCACCTGGGGCCGCCGGCCAGCCTCGTACCCGGCGAGCGCATCGGGAATCGATCGCTCGGTCCTGAGCGCCGCCGCCAGCGCGATGGCGTCCTCCATCGCCAGCTTGGTGCCCGAGCCCACCGAGAAGTGCGCCGTATGGGCCGCGTCTCCCAGCAGCACGACGTTGCCGGAGTGCCAGCGGGCGTTCCGCACGGTGGGGAAGCGCCGCCAGATGGAGCGGTTGGCCTGGAGCGGGTGGCCCTGCAATTCGTCCTCGAACAGGCGCTCCAGGTACGCGACCGTTGCCCCCTCGTCGTGCTCGTCGAGCCCGCTCGCCTGCCAGGCCTCCTCTCTCGCCTCGACGATGAAGGTCGAGCGGCCGGGAGCGTATTGATAGGCATGGGTGCGCCAGAGCCCGGCGGGCGAAGGCTTGAAGTAGAAGGTGAACGCCGGAAAGGGACGGGTGCTGCCGAGCCAGACGAATCGGTTGCGGCGCCAGTCGAGATGGGGCTCGAACCGGTCGGACATCCGGTCGCGGATCAGGCTGGCGGCGCCGTCGGCGGCGACGATCAGATCGGCTGTGGGAAGGCCGCAGTCGGAGAGGTCGCGGATCTCCGCCTGCCAGTCGATCTCGACCCCGAGCGCCCGCGCCCGCGTGGCGAGCAGCTCCAGCAGCGTCTTTCGCTCCAGGCCCGAGAAGCGATGCCCGGTGGACCGCATGACGGAGCCCCGGTAGTGGATCTCGATGTCCTCCCACCGCGCCGCGGCGGCGGCCATCGCCCGATTGGTCTCGGGATCGGCCTCGCCGACGTTCTCCAGCGTCTCGTCGGAGAACACCACCCCGAAGCCGAACGTGTCCTCCACCCGGTTCCGCTCGTAGACCGTCACCCGGTGCCCCGGGTCGTCGCGCTTGAGCAGGAGGGCCAGATAGAGGCCGGCGGGCCCCGCCCCGACGATCGCGACGTTCACCTGGAGGCCGGCTCCCATGCGGGGGCCACCAGCCGGCGCCGGCCGTCGGCGGTGCGCGGGGCGTCGTCCCCGTCGAGATCGAGGTGGTCCCAGAGCTTGCAGGTCACCTGCTTGTGCACCTGGTCGAGGCCCTCGCAGTAGTTGGTGAAGACGCAGCGGCGCACTTCGTCGCCCAGACCCAGCCTGAGCTTGCGGAACCAGTCGGGGTCCGCCAGGCTCTGGCGGGCGGACGCGATGATGTCCGCCACGCCTTCACGCAGCAGACGCTCCGCCTGCTCGAAGGTCGAGATGCCGCCCGACAGGACCACCGGCGTCCGGCGCCCCGCGGCGCGCACGGCGTCGCGCACGGCGCGGGTGGCCTCCGCGTTCCGGCCGAACGGTCCGCGCTCGTCCGACCGCACGGTCGGCATGCACTCGTAGCCGCTGGGTCCCGTGTAGGGATAGCGGGCCCATCCCACCCGCGGCTGCTTGGCGTCCTCGAACTTGCCTCCGCGAGAGAGCGAGAGGTAGTCCATCCCAGCCCGCGCGAACTCGGCGCCGAACCAGGCCGCGTCCCCGGCGGTGTTGCCTCCGGGAATGCATTCCTCGCCCAGGAACCGGCACCCCACCACGAACCGGTCGCTCACCGCGGCCCGCACGGCGCCGTGAACTTCGAGCGGCAGCCTGACCCGATCCGCACGCCGGCCGCCGTAGCCGTCGTAGCCGTCGTCCCGATCGTTCAGCGCGGAGAGAAAGGACGCCATGGTGTAGGCGTGAGCGAAGTGCAGCTCCACGCCGTCGAATCCCGCCTGCCCGGCACGCGCCGCCGCTCGAGCGAACAGCTCGGGCAGTACGCGTGGCAGCTCCCGGATGCGAGGCAGCTCCATGTCGGTGACGCGCTCGCGCTCGCCGAACCGCAGGCTCTCGAGCTCGCGCTCGTCGAGGAATCGCGGCCATTCCGTCTCCGGCAATCGCGCCAGCGTCTCCCGAATGGCGCCGTCGGTGCCCGGCAGGAGAGCGCGGTGGCGGTCGGTGAGGACCAGGAATTCCCGGAAGTAGCGCTCCGGCTCCGGCCGGCGCCGGATTCGCAGGAAGTCGATGAGCTGGATGAACAACCGCGTGCGCCCGCCGCTCGCCCGGCGAACCGTGCGCACCAGCTCGGCGAGGCCGGGGATGAAGCGGTCATCCCCGATCCGGAGGAGCGGTCCGCTGGGAATGTCCCGGATCCCCGTGGCCTCGACTACCAGTGCCCCCGGCTGCCCGCGCGCGAACCGCTCGTACCACGCGAGCACTTCAGGTGTGACGAGCCCATCGTCGCTGGCACGCCAGGGCACCATGGCCGGAACCCAGGTGCGCTCCGCCAGCTCGAGCCGGCCGGCGCGGAGCGGGCTGAACCAGCGCGACCGGGCCGCCTCCTGCGCGGTGGGTGGCTGCGTCGATGGAACGGGATGTTTGATGAATGGATCGGGGTGCCACATCAGGAGCTGAATCTAGTCCGGCTCACTTCGTCGCGCGGAAAGAGGGTACTCACAAGATGCGCCGGGAGGGCGCTCTCGGCCAGGGCATTAAGGGGTGGTGGAGCACCTCCGCATCCTCGCGAAACGTGCTCCGGGGGCGGACTAGCCTCCGTTGACCACGGTCCCGTCGCAGGCGACGTAGCGCTCGGTCACGGCCGCGAAGAGCCGCTCCAGCGAAACGCGGTCGATCTCCGCCCGCTTCGATGCCGGCGTCCGCCCGTTGAAGGTGAGCAGCAGGTCGAGCGAGGGCACGACCAGCACCCAATTCTGGCCCGAGCCGGTAGTGCGGTAGAGGTCGGCCGGGAACTTAGCCCCCCAGCGGCAGTCGCGGTTGCTGCGGATGTTGGTGTAGGCCGTGGATCCGGTGAATCGCCGGAGCCAGGCGGCGGGAAAGATCCGCCGGCCGTTCCAGTCGCCCTCGTGCAGCATCAGATATCCCACCCGCATGAAGTCGCGCGCACCCATGAGCGCGTTTCCCGCCGCCGCGAACCTGGTGTCGCCCATCCCCGAGGTGAGCTTGTAGGCCGTGCGCCCGACACCGATCCGGCTGAGGATGGCCTGGTCCAGATAGACGCTCGCCTCCTTGCCCGTCACGTTCCGGAAGACGAGGCTCAAGTGGTTGAACGCCACACTCGAGTACGGGCTGCCCTTGGTGTAGGTCGCCGGCTGGCCCGGGTCGTAGGCGAGCCGCGCGCTCTGGGGCCACTGGGCGTCCTTCCCGACCGTGAACGGCGCGAAGTTCCAGTCCGACTCGGTCTGCACCGCGCCCGAGGCGATCTGGTGGTGAACCTCCGGAACGATCCCTGATGCGTGGCGGAACACCTGGTCGAGCGTGATGGCCGATTTCCGACTGTCGGTGACGGGGAAACCCTCGGGGAGCCAGCGGCGGTCGTACAGCTTGCTCGAGGGCCCGATGCCGAGTCCCGGGTAGGTCTGGGACAGATGCCCGGCGAGCAGCATGGCGAAGGTCTTGCCGTTCGATGCGGTGTAATAGAGCGCCCGGTCGGCGCCCGATTGGTTGTAGTACTCGCCTACGATCCAACCGTTCTTCACCACGATGGCGGCCTTGTTGGACGCCTTGTAGCCGCTGACGCCGGTGGAATAGTTCTCGTACGGCAGCGACATGAGGTACTGCCCGAGGCTGTTGAGCCGGTCGCGGTCGATGCCGAGCTGGCGGATGCGTGAAGGGTCGGTCGTCTTGCGCCAGCCGCCGTTCGACTCGGGCGGCGGGAAGTAGGTCGAGAGGGCGGCGGCGCCGGACCGGTCGGGAACCTGGTCCGGATGCAGCATGCCCTGCGGCTCGCAGGCGAAGAGAAGGAAGAGAAGGAGGATGGCGGGCGAAAGGAGCGCCGGTCGTGGGGCGAGTGCGGGTGACATGAGCCAATGTCGGGTGTCGTGCCCTGGACCCGCTATGACGGGCGTCACCGAGGCCGCGCGCCTCGAAGCCGCCTACTTCAACAGCTCCCCCGCGATGATCAGTTGCTGGATCTCCGTCGTCCCCTCGTAGATCCGGAGCGCCCGCACCGCGCGGTACAGGCGGTCCACCGGATGATCTGCCAGCACGCCCCGCCCGCCGATGAGCTGGACCGCGTCGTCCACCGCGCGCTGGGCCATCTCGGTGGCGAAGGACTTGGCCATCGCCGCCTCACTGGTGATCCGCTCCTGGCCCTGGTCCTTCTCGTACGCCGCCCGGTAGGTCAGGAGCCGCGCGGCCGTGAGATCGGTGGCCATCCGCGCCAGCTTCTGCTGGACCAGCTGGAACTGTGCCAGCGGCGTCCCGAACTGCTGTCGTCGCTTCACGTGGGCGAGCGACTCGGCCAGCGCCCGGGCGGCCATCCCGCAGGCCGCGGCGGCCACGGTCGGCCGCAGCCGGTCGAGCGCCGCGAGGCCGATTCCGTAGCCCCGACCTTCGCTGCCGAGCAGCGCATCTGCCGGCACCCGACAGTCCTCGAAGGCGATCCGGCCCAGCGGATGCGGGGCGCTCATCACCTGGGCTCCCGCGAACCGGAGGCCCGGCGTATCCGCCGGCACCAGAAAACAGCTGATCCCCTTGGCGCCCTTCGCCCGGTCCGTCGAGGCGAACACGATGTAGAGATCGGCGATGCCGGCGTTCGAGATCAGGGTCTTGGTGCCATCGAGGACGTACTCCGATCCCTCGCGCCGTGCAATCGTGGCGATGGCGGCCACGTCCGAGCCGGCCTCGGGCTCGGTCATCGCGAAGGCGGTCATCACCTTCCCCCGGGCGATGGGCCCGAGCCAACGCTCCTTCTGAGCCGGCGATCCGCCGAGCAGAATCGGCGTGGTGCCCAGCCCCTGAAGGGCGAACACCGCGTCGGCCAGCGGCGAGGCCTCGCCGAGCGCCTCACGCATCAGGCAGCAGCCGCGCAGATCGAGCTCGAAAATCGGCTGGAGCCAGCTCCCCTCGCCGAACAGCGCGAGCAGCGCCCGAGCCTCGCTTCGCGCGGCGGCATCGTCGGCCGGCTCGGTGCGCCCGGCGATCTTGTCCACGCAGAAGGCGCGGGCCCGCTCGGCGAGGGTCGTATGGTGCGCTTCGAGAAAGGTGCGGATGAGCCTCGTGTCCGCCATGGCTACTCGAACTTCGGGTCGCGCTTGGCGCGGAAAGCCTCGTAGGCCTCGCGGAAGTTTGGATTCTGCATGCAGGCCGCCTGGGCCTGGGCCTCCCACTCGATGGCCGAGACCAGATCCATCGCGGCCTCCTGGTTGAGCGCCTGCTTGGTGACTCCCAGTGCTACCGACGGACCCCGCGCCAGCCTGGCCGCGACGTCGGTCGCCTCGGCCATCAGCCGCTCTGCCGGTACCACCCGGTTGTAGAGCCCGATCGCGGCCGCGCGCTCCGCGGTGATGAAGTCGCCCAGCATGAGGATCTCGCCCGCGTGGGCCAGGCCGACGATGCGGGGCAGGAGCCAGGCAGCGCCCATGTCGGCGCCGGTCAGCCCCACGCGGGAAAAGAGAAAGGCGATCTTGGCACTGTCCGCGGCGATCCGGATGTCGCTGGCCGCCGCGATGACCGCCCCCGCGCCGGCCACCGTGCCATTGAGCGCCGCCACCACCGGGCGGCGACATTGGCGAATGGAAAGGATCAGGTCGCCGGTCAGCCGGGTGAACTCGAGCAGACCGGCGGCATCTCGCGAGAACAGCGAGCCGATGATGTCCTCGACGTCTCCCCCGGTGCAGAAGGCCCGGCCGGCGCCGGTGATGATGACGGCCCGCACGCCGGGCTCGGTGTCGAGGGCGCGGAAGGTGTCCCTGAGCTCGGTGTAGACCTCGAAGGTGAGCGCGTTGAGCCGCTCGGGGCGGTTGAGCGTGATCGTGGCGACGGCGGCCGCCGGGTCGACGGCGTAGAGGAAGGACTTGGGATTCAGGGCCATCATCAGCTCCGCTTGAGGCGATGTACTCGAGCGTGTTTACCCCGCCTTCCGATGGACCAGTCCCTCCAGGCTCACCCGGTAGGTGGCGCTCGCGGCATCATGCCGCACGCAGTAGCTCGAAGGATAGTAGCCCGCGGTCGCGTAGGTCTTGGGGGCACGAACCGGCATGCACTGCTGGGGCTTCGACGAGAGATACGAGTGCGACACCATCGGCTCGAGGAAGATCAGCTTCCCATCGTACGCGCCATAGATGAAGGTGCCAAGAGCGGCCGTCCCCTCGGCCGGCTCGGGCACCACGTGGCGGCATGGCCACCATCTTGACGGACAGGGGCCGCTCCAGCACAGTGCTATGCGGCGGTGGACGGCTGGCAGCCCTGGCCCTCGGGCTCGCACATCGGGAGGTGGCTCCATGCCGCTTCTGTACTCCATGGAAGGCAGCCTGGTTCGGATCGTCGTCGTCGGTCGGGTCACCTTCGAGGAGACGGTGCAGCTCAGCGACGCACTGCTGGCCGACCCCGGTTTCGAGGCGACAGCCGACTTGCTGGTCGATGCATCGAGAGGACGGCCGTCCTTGTCGTACCCGGAGATGAGAACCACCGCCACGCGCTGGGCCACCCTGGCCGGTCGATTGCGGCGGATCGCCATCGCGGCCCCGGGCGAGGTGATCTATGCCTTGGCCCGGGCCTTCCAGTATTTCGCCGAGCGCGCGGGACTCACCTGCAAGGTCTTTCGGAGCATGGCCGAAGCGAGGGCCTGGCTTCTTGCCGGAGTCCTCACCGGGCCGGCGGGCGAGCGATCTCCCTAGCCCAGCACCGCCGTCGCCTCGATCTCCACCACTGCCCGCGGATCCACCAGCGACGTCACCTCCACCAGCGCCATCGCCGGGAAGTGCGTCTCCATGTGCCGGCGGTACACCTCGCCCAGCGGCTTGAGGCTGGCGCGATACCGCGCCATGTCGGTGACGTAGATGGTGAAGCGTCCGATGTCCCGCGGCTCGCCGCCGGCCTGGCGGAGCACGGTCATCACGTTGCCCAGGGCCCGATCGAACTGCGACACGAAGTCGGCGGCAGGCACCCGGCCCGAGCCATCGCGCGCGGTCTGACCCGCGATGAACAGCGTCCGGCCACCTGCCTGGGTCAGCATCCCGTTGTTCCAGCCCCGGGGCGCGCCCAGCTCCGGCGGATTGATGATCGCGAAGCGGCCGCTCATCGGCTCTCTCCCGTCCAGGACCAGGGTCGCTCCATTGGGGGGATGGGTGAGGGCATCCGCCGCCAGCGACACCACCGCCGCCGCCACCTCCTCCGCCGAGACGAGCCGGGTTTGGCCCGCCGAGGCGAGGGCCGCTGCCAGCGCCTCGTCCCGGGTGCGGCCGGTCTTGGCCACGATGCGTTCCACGGTCTCGGCGGTCATCTCGGTATCGACGAAGCCGGGGCACACCGCGTTGACCGTGACGCCGCTCCCGGCTACCTCCGCCGCCACCGAGCGGGTGAGACCCACCAGCGCATGCTTGGCCGCGGAGTAGGCAGCGAGATATTTGCCGCCGCTCAAGCCGGCCGTCGAGGCCACGTTGACCACCCGGCCCCACCGCCGCTCGAGCATGTCGGGAAGAAAGGCCCTGGTACAGAGGAAGGCGCCGGTGGCGTTGACCGCCAGGAGGCGGTTCCAGTCTTCCAGCGAGGTCCGGGCGAGAGGCATCGAGCCGGCGGCGCCGGCGTTGTTGACCAGCACCGCGACCGGTCCCAGCTCGGCCGCTTCGCGGGAGAGCGCCTGCACGCTCGCCTCGCTGGTCACGTCGCAGGCCATCGCCTTCGCCTTGCGCCCCACCGCGACCAGCTCGGCGGCCCGGCGCTCGATCTGGTCTCGATTGCGCGCGGCGACCACCACCGTGAGACCGGCGTCCGCCAGCGCGCGGGCGGTCGCCGCTCCGATCCCACGGCCGGCGCCGGTCACCACCGCCACGCTGCCGGCCGGGGAGCTCATGTCGGCTCGCCTCCGACCGCTTCGTCGAGAATCGCGCCGAGGGCCTCGACGGTCGCCCGGCCTTCCTCGGCGGTCGCCCGGGCGGGAAACCCGAAGTACGCCCGGGGGCCGCCCGCGTCCTCGAAGCTCCGGCGGCCGTCCCGGATGGCCCGGGAGAGCGACGCCGGGTTCGCCGGCAGCGCCGCCATGGCGGCCACGCGCACCAGCTCCGGGCGTTCGGCCAGCACGATCGAAGTCTCGAACTGCCCCGCGTGGCACGCGCCGCTTCGGAACTCCTCGCTCAGCCGGAGCGCCCACGGCCTGGCGGCGAGGTTGGGAAATGCCACCGCCAGCCTGAGGTCGCGCCGAATCAGGGTGACGGCCTCCTCGAGCGAGGCGAGATGTCCGGGGTCGAGATGCGCGTTGGCTATGGCCAGCACTCCGAATCCATGACGGGCGAGGCTGCCGGCGATGTCGAGCACCGTCGCCGTGACCGTCTCCGGCCGGAGCGAGAGCGTTCCGGCGAACCCCTGGGCGAATGCCGCCGCGGTGTAGGTCAGCGCCGGAAGAACGACCACTCTCAAACCCCGAGCGGCCAGCCGGTCGCCGCCGGCGCGCGCCATCGCCCGGGCGATGATCACGTCGGTCTCCAGCGGCAGGTGCGGGCCGTGGGCCTCGATGGCGCCCACCGGCAGGACGGCGACCGAACCCGGGCCCGCGGCGTCGCGTGCCTCTTCCCAGGTCATTGCGGCGAGCGGCTGCGTGGTTATCGTGTCCTCACCGCTGGTTTCCCAGCCGGGGTCACCCATGAATCGAGCGTCGGGAGCACCTCAACATAGAACCCGATCCCGTCTGTCTGCAAAAGTGCAGGGGCGGGCGGCATCGTGCTCCACGTGGTAGCTTATCGTGGACGCCAATGGATGGAGTCGCCTGGTGAGTGACTTCCGGCTCGCTCTCCGCACGCTTCGCCGCTCGCCGGGCTACACCCTGACCGTCGTTCTTACCCTCGCGATCGGCATCGGCGGCGTCACAGCCGTGTACAGCCTGCTCAGCTCGATCATCCTCCGCCCGCTTCCTTACGCCCCGGCCGACCGTGTGATGGTGGTGGCCGAGCGTGATTCGGCGGATAACCTGCGGCTCGCGTCCTTCCCGACCTTTCAGGACTGGCGCACCGGCACCGATGCGTTCGAGGCGATGGCGTTCGCGCGCGGGCTCGGCACGGTGTTGAAGGTTGGAGACGGCGCCGAGCGGCTGGTCGGCGCCTTCGTCACGGACGAGTTCTTCCGCGTGCTCCGCCAGCCGGCCGCCCTCGGCCGCGAGCTCGACCCGGCCGACGCCAGCCCCGGGGCCCCTCCTGGGGTGGTGCTCTCCTGGCGGTTGTGGCAGCGCAGGTTCGGCGGCGACCGGTCAGTCCTGGGGCGAAGCATCACGCTCGGCCACGGGGCCTACACCGTCGTCGGCGTGATGCCCGCCGGTTTCGGCTACCCGATCTGGGCCGACCTCTGGGCTCCCATCGCCACGATCGTCACGACCGATTCGGCGCTTGGGCAGCGCGGCGTGCACGTGGACAGTCGGATCGTCGGTCGGCTCCGGCCGGGGGTGGATTCGGCCGCCGCTCGGCGGTCGCTCTCGCTGGTTGCCGCGCGTCTCGCGGAGGCGTATCCCGCCGAGAGCGGCGGTTGGCGAAGTGTGGCGTTGATGCCGCTCGCGAGTGAGGTCCTGGGCGACACCGGTGCTCAGCTGCGTCTGCTCACCGCGGCGGCGGTCTGTGTCCTGCTCATCGCCTGTGTGAACGTCGCGGCCCTGACGCTCGCCCGGGCGGGTGCGCGCTCGCGCGAACTGGCCGTCCGTACCGCGCTCGGTGGAGGACGCGGGGCGCTCCTCCGCCTGCTCGCCGCCGAGAGCGTCGTGCTCGGCGCGACAGCAGGTGCCGTCGGGCTGGGCCTGGCGGTGCTCGTCGTCGAATGGATCAGGGTGGCCGGACGGGAACAGTTGCCGAGGGCGGAGGAGGTCGGAGTGGATTCAGGCGTGCTGGTGGTGGCCGTCGCGGCGGCGATAGCGGTCGTCGTCGCGCTCGGACTGCTGCCGGCCATGCGCCGGTCCGGCCCCCTCACGGCCTCGTTGCGGAACGACGCGAGGGCGGGTGGCGGGGCCGGGCCTCGGCGACTGCGCGCGGGGCTGGTCGTGGCGGAGCTCGCGCTCTCGCTGGTGCTGCTGACCGGCACGGGCCTCCTCCTCCGGAGCCTCGTCAGGCTGCAACAAGTCCCCACCGGGCTGGACGAGGACCGCCTGCTCGCGCTGCCGATCTCACCACCGTCGCCGCGGTACGACGCGCCGGAACGCGCCCTGCAGCTCTATCGCGACGTCGCCGCCGCGGTGGCGGTCCTGCCCGGCGTCCAATCCGTCGCGCTCACGAATCACGTCCCGCTGAGTGGCGCGTCCATGAACAGCGCCGTCGAGATCGACGGTGTGCCGGCGGGCGGCAACGACAGTGATGAGGTGCTGTTCCGCGAGGTGGACTCGGCCTACTTCCGCACGGCGGGCATTCCCATCGTTCGGGGGCGCGACTTCCGGCCGGAGGAGATCGCGCGACCGGGAGACGCGGTGCTGGTGAACCAGGCCCTCGTCGCCCGCTACTGGCCCGCGGACGACCCCATCGGCAAGCGGATCACGGTCTACAAGTCGGCCCAGGGACGGGCGGACTTCGGCCAGCCGGTGAGGGCAACGGTCGTCGGCGTCGCCGGCAACGTGCGCCACTTCTCCCCCGACACCGATTTCGTGCCCGAGGTCTACCTGCCGTACACGGTCACCGTCTGGCCCTGGATGTCGCTGCTCGTCCGAGCCGCCGACGACCCCGAGCGATTGATCCCGGCGGTCGCGCGGGCGGTTCAGGGGGTGGAGCCGGACCTGCCGCTCGAGGGAGCGCGGCTCGGGAATGGAGTGCACCGGCTGAGCGCGTTGCTTCACGAATCGCTCGCCTACCGCCGCCTCGTCACCGGCTTGCTGGCCGCGTTTGCCGTGCCCGCGGTGCTGCTCGCCGCGCTCGGCATCTACGGCGTGGTGGCCTACCTGGTGGCGCAGCGCAGCCACGAGATGGGCATTCGCATGGCGCTCGGCGCCCGGCCGAGGGACGTGCTTCGCCTGGTGCTGGTGGAAGGGATGCGCCTGGCCGCGGTGGGCGTCGTGATCGGAGCGGTGGGCGCGGCCGTGGCCACACGCTGGCTCGCGGCGCAGCTCTACGAGGTGAGCGCCACCGATCCCGTCACCTTCCTGGCGGCGGCGGCACTGCTGGTCGCGATCGCCGCGCTGGCGACACTCGTTCCCGCGAGACGGGCGACGGCCATCGACCCTGCTCGCGCGCTCCAGGCCGAGTGACGACGTCAGCCATGACCGACGAACTCCCGGTCCAGCTCAACGTCGCCGACTTCTTTCTCGATGCCCGGGTGCGGGAGAGTCGGGGAGACCGGACCGCGCTGCTCACCGATGCCGGACGGTTGAGCTACCGTGAGGTGCAGGCACTGGCCAACCGCTATGCCAACGTGCTCAGCTCGGCGGGAGTGGCTCCGGAACAGCGCGTGATCATCGCCTTGCCCGATGGGCCCGACTACGTGGCGGCGCTGTTCGGCGTCCTGAAGATCGGCGCCGTCGTGGTGATGGTCAATCCGGAGCTCAAGCCCGACGCCATCGAGTATTTCTTCGAGTACAGCCGAGCCGCCGTGGCGCTGGTG
>JACDHV010000197.1 GCA_013820855.1 Gemmatimonadales bacterium
GAAGCGATAGCCGAACCCGCGAACCGTCTCGATCATCTTGCCCGCGTCGCCGAGCTTGGTCCGAAGGCGCTGCACGTGCATGTCCACCGTGCGTGTCTGGATGTCGGGATGGGCGTCCCACACCGTTTCCAGCAGCTGGGGTCGGGTCTGCACCCGCCCCCGGCGCTCGACCAGCGTGAGGAGCAGCTTATACTCGGTCGCGGTGAGGCTCAGCTCCTCGCCTCGCACCGTCGCGCGGTGGGCCGAGCGGTCGATCGAGATCGGGCCGGCCGCGAGGGTGGAACCTGCCGTCACCGGGGCCGAGCCGAGCCGGCGCAGCAGCCCGGCCACGCGAAGCGACAGCTCCTGGGGCGAGAACGGCTTGGTGAGATAGTCGTCCGCGCCCAGCGACAATCCGCGAATCCGGTCGGTCTCCTCCCGCCGCGCGGTGAGCAGGATGACGCCCACGTCCTTCGTCTCGTCCCGCTTGCGCAGCTCCGCCAGGATGTCGTACCCCGAAATGCCCGGTAGCATGAGGTCGAGGATGACGATGTCCGGTTTCTCCTCCCGGGCCGCCTTGAGGGCGTCCGGCCCGTTGGCCGCGGTCGAGACGCGGAACCCGGCCTTGGCCAGGTGATACGCGACGAGGGCGGTGATGTCGGGCTCGTCGTCCACCACGAGAATGCGGTGCGTCATGTCGGTCTCTTGGCGCGGGTCAATGCCCTGATGGCCTGCGGCTCCTGCACCCGGGCGTGGGTGAGCGATCTGCTCCGATGCCCCGCCTGCTCCCGCTCGCCGCGCATCCCGGCGTCGTCCTGGACGACCGCGTCGAGAATCGCCGACAGCAGGCGTCCGGCCGCCCCGGCGTCGCGGCGGAGCCGGTAGAGCACGAACTGCGCGATCGGTGTGTCCCTGACCAGCTCCGCCCGACGGAGCACCTGGAGGTGGCGCGACACGGTCGGCTGGGGCAGATCGAGCACGTCCTGGAGATCGGAGACGAAGAGCGGCGCCGCGGCCAGGCAGTTGAGAATCCGAAGCCGGGTGGGCTCGGCGACGGTGAAGAGGATCTCGGTGGCCGACAGTGGACTCATATGTGCGACAACATATATATGTCTGGGGGAATGAACAAGAACCCCCTGGCGGCCGGGCGCGAGCGCTGATCACTTTGACCCCAAGAGGTGTTCCTAGACCGGTCGGAGAAGGGGGATCGACCATGCACGGGTATGCCAGGTTCGGGGCCATGATCGCGACCTCCACCGTCGCCATGCTGGGTCTCATGTACTTGAACGTCTATCGGCTGAGCCACGTGTTCTTCAGCGAGACACGAGCCTACATGGCGCTGGTGATGGGCGCCACCATGGCCATCATCATGCTGGGATTCATGCGGGGGATGTACACGAACCGGCGAATGAATGCCGGAATCTTCGGCGCCAGCGCCGTGGTATTCGCCGTCGCTCTCTGGCTAGTCCGCAGCCAGGCGACGGTCGAGGATGTTTCCTGGATGAAGGCGATGATTCCGCACCATTCCATCGCGATTCTGACCAGCGAACGGGCCCGCATCTCGGATCCGCGGGTCCGGAAGCTCGCCGACGAGATCATCGAGTCGCAGCGCAATGAGATCGCCGAGATGAAGGCGCTGCTCGAAGATCTCGAGAAGAAGCAATAGACAACCAACCGAGGTACGATCACCGATGGTTTCAGCCCCCGAAGCGTTGGAACGGCTGCGTGAGGGGAATCTCAGATTCGCCACCAACGTGCGCGACTCCGATACGCTTCAACACCAGACCCGGCGCGCCGAGCTGGCGGCCGGCCAGCAGCCGTTCGCGATCATCCTCGGATGCTCGGACTCCCGCGTGCCGGCGGAGATCGTGTTCGACCAGGGGCTCGGCGACCTCTTCGTCATCCGCGTCGCTGGCAACATCGTCGCGCCGTCCCAGGTGGGCAGTGTCGAGTTCGCCGCCGCCCGCTTCGGCACCAGGCTGGTGGTGGTGCTCGGCCATTCCCAGTGCGGTGCCGTCGTGGCCACCCTCGAGGAGCTGCAGCGCCCGACCGAAAACCAGTCCCGCAACCTGCAGGCGATCGTGGACCGGGTGCGTCCCTCGGTGGAGGGACTCCTCGCGACCGACCTCAGGCACGACATGGAGGCGCTGGTGAGCCATGGCGTGCGGGCCAACATCCGCGCTTCCGTGAGCCACCTGCGGCACGGGTCTCCGGTGCTCGAGCAGTTGATCCAGAAGGAAGATCTGCGCGTGGTCGGCGCCGAGTACACCCTGGAGACCGGTGTGGTCGAGTTCTTCGACGCTTGAGGGCGGCCGTCCCGGACGCCTCGGGAGAAAGCCGCCTTTCCACCAGAAATCCCTGCAACTTGCAAACGCGCCGCTCGCCCGACGCGCCGGGGACTACGCCGGTCAACGCCCGCCGTAGCGGTCCTCCGAAGCCCGCGGCGACAGTCTCGAGTACCCCGATCCTGCTCAATCGGAACAATTTCCACCGCTGCGTCGCTCTTCGGCACAGCCCGGACCGCATGCATCGGTGACCGGACGGCTCCCGCCTGCGGCAAGAAGTTGCACTCGCCGGCGGCGGCACATGCGCCCCGCGCGCGCGGACTCGCATTTGCAGTCTCGACGTTCATGGCCTTTCCGCTCATCGCCTCTCCCGGCCCCATCGCGGCCATTTCCACGCTGCTGCAGACCTCGCTCCGCGTCGAGAAGGATCAATGGCTCTCGGCCGAGGAGCTCGCGGCATTGCAGGAGACCCGACTCCGTCAGATGCTCGTGGAGGCTGCCAGGACGCGGTACTACGGCGCGGCCCTCTGCGAGTCGGGCATCACGGATCCGGCGCGGTTCGAGCTTGCGCAGATCGGACGGCTTCCGTTCCTCGACCGGCAGGTGATCGCGCTCCACGGCCTGGAGTCGTTCCTGACCGTGGACCGAGCCGGATTGATCGACGTGATGACTTCGGGGTCCACCGGTACTCCGGGCCACTTCCTGCGCCACAAACTGGAGGAGGCCGACTACTCCGCCCGCTGGTGGAGAGTGTACTCCGCGTTCGGGTGCAAGGCGTGGGACTCGCAGATCAACGTCGCCATCGTCAACAAGCCCGATCGGGCGGGACCCATCACGTTCCTGCGCCGGATGGGTGTGCTCCCCAGGATCGAGCGGATGGGCTCCGACGCGGCCCCGGAGGACGTGCTGCGGAAGGTTCGCGAGCTCGCGCCACCCATCCTCACCGGATACGCGGGCGCCATCGAGGCGCTCGCGGAGCACGTCCTCGCGACGGGCGCACGGGTGCCGCCGCCGCGCGCGGTGTTCTGCACGGCCATGGAGGTCACCGACCGCTGCCTGGAGCTGGCCGAGGAGGCGTTCCAGGCCCCGGCCGTCGACGTGTACGTGACCAACGAGTTCGGGGTCATCGCCTGGTCCTGTCCCGCCCGGCGCAACGTGCTTCACGTGAACGACGACGCGTTCGTGGTGGAGGTCGTGAATCCGGACGGCACCCCCGTTCCGCCGGGAACCCTGGGGGAGCTGGTGGTGACCAGCCTCGGTCTCACGTCGATGCCGTTGATCAGGTACCGGATGGGAGACATGGCGGCGCGCCTGCCGGAGACCTGCGAGTGCGGCCGGGGGCTGGGGCTGCTCACGCGGGTTCACGGGCGCACCGCGCACGCGATCCGGCGGCCCAGCGGCGCCCTGATCACGACGCCCTGGGTCACCAGTCTCTTCGGCCGCGCCATGGCCCACACCTGGGTGCGCCGGTTTCAGGTTCGGGAGGAGCCGGGCCGTCACCTCAGATTCCTCGTGGACGTGCGCCGGCCGCCGTCGGAGGTGCAGCGGCACACCCTGACGGAGATCGTGGAGTCCAGCGTGGGCGCCGATTTCGAGGTCGCCATCGAGATCGTGGACCGGATTCCGGTGGCGCCGAACGGCAAGCTGCAATTCCTGGTGCCGCTTCCCCGCGACGAGCAGACCGCGGCCTAGGGACATCGCTCGGGCCCGCCCTCTCGGCTGCGCGCCTATATTCCCCCGCGATGCTCTCGCTTCTCTTCCTAGCATCACTCGCCGCCGCCCAAGCTCCGGACAGTGCCCACGTCGTGCTCGTCGCCACGACCGACGTGCACGGCCGCGCCACTGCGTGGGACTATCTGGCGGACGGGCCCGCCCCGGTCGGTCTGACCCGGGTAGCGACGCTGGTGGACTCGCTCCGTCGGGCTTTCCCCGGGCAGGTGGTCGTGCTCGATGCCGGCGACATGCTCCAGGGCAATCCATACGCGGCCTACCACGCCCGGCCCGGGCGGCGCGGGCCGAGCCCGATGGTCGAGGCGATGAACCTCGCGGGGTACGACGCGGCGACCTTCGGCAACCACGACTTCGACTGGGGCGTTCCGGAGCTGGAGCGCGCCCTGTCCGAGGTCGCCTTTCCCTACGTGAGCGCCAACGTCTCCGTTCAGCCGGGCGGCAACCTGCTGGTGAGTCCCTTCAGGGTGCTGCGTCGCGGTGCCATCCGCGTCGGCGTCACCGGCTTCACCACTCCGGGCACGATGGTCTGGAACCGCGATCAGCTCGGTGGGAGAATCCGGGTGGGCCGTATCGAGGAATCCGCCCCCCCCACCTTCGAGGCGATGCGCCGCTCCTCCGATCTGGTGGTTGCGCTGGCGCACAGCGGCATCGGCGAAAGCTCGACCTACGACACCACGGGCATCGGAGCGGAGCACGCGGCTGGGGTGTTCGGCTCGCTGCCGATGCGGCCGGACGTCGTGGTGGTGGGACACTCGCACGGCGTGATCCGTGACTCGGCAATAGGCGGCGTCCGGTTCGTGCAGCCGCGACCGTTCGCCGCGAGCGTGGCCGTGGTGCACGTGGACATGGTACGGCCGGCGGGAGGCCGCTGGGGAGTGGCACGAGTGCGGTCCCAGCTGATCGCCGCCCGCGATCTGCGCACTTCCGAGCTCGTGGAGCAGCGTCTCGGGCCGAGCCACGACTCGGTGCGCGCATGGTTGGACGAGCCGCTCGGGATCGCGCTGGCAGCGATGCCGGCCTCCGGTGCGCGCGCCGGACCGACGGCGATTCTGGACTGGGTGCTCGAGACCCAGCGCAGGCGCGCGGGCGCCCAGCTCGCGGCCGGCTCGACGTTCGATCTTCGCGCCGGCTTCCGCGCCGATACCATCCGCCGGCGGGACGTGCTGCGGCTCTACCCATACGAGAACGCGCTGCGCTCGGTGCGCATCACGGGCGGGGAGCTGCGCCAGTACCTGGAACGGAGCGCGCGCTACTTCCGGGTGGACCCCGCCGGCCGGGTCTCCATCGACGAGTCGATGGCCGGATACGACTTCGACGTCGTCCGCGGGGCGAGCTACGACGTGGACCTGCGGCAGCCCGTGGGCTCCCGGATCCGGAGCCTCTCCGTGCTCGGCCGGAGGGTGGAGCCGTCGGACAGCTTCACCATGGCGGTCAACAGCCACCGCCAAACCGGCGCCGGCGGATATCCGATGATCGCCCGCGCGCCGGTGATTCACGACAAGGGTGAGCGGATTCAGGACCTGCTGGAGCAGGAGATCCGGCGCGCGCCGCTCGATCCCGCCGCGATCCCCGCTTCGGAGTGGCGCATCGTGCCCGAGGTATCGGCCGTTGCCGTGCGGGAGATCTACGACCTCGCGGCGGAGCCGCTGCCACGCTCCGCGAGCGACACGGTCGTGCTCCGGATCTTCGGCACCGCGGGGCTGCACGGAACGCTCGGCACGTGGGCTGGGGCGATCGACCGGGCGATGGACAGCCTGCGCCTCGACTGCGACTGCCCCACGCTGCGGCTCGACGCCGGTGGCCCGGCCGACGGCCGTGCGGCTCTGTCGGTGCTCAACCGCATGGGCTTCGCCGCGGCCGCTCTGGGCGAGCGCGACTTCGACCGCTCGGTGGACTCGCTGCGACGCCGTCTCGCCGAGTCCTCCTATCCGTGGCTCGCGGCGAATGTGTTCGACAGCGCCACGGGGAGGCGTCCGTCCTGGGTCGTGCCCTACCGCGTGCTCGACACCGCCGGCTTTCGGATCGCCATCCTCGGCTACCTCACTCCCGAGACCGGGGTTCGTCAGAGCGCCGAGCGAACCCGCGGCCTCCGGTTCGGTGCCGGTGAACTGGGGCTTCACCTCGCGGTGGCCGAGGTGCGCCGGACGCGCCCGTCGCTCACCATTCTCATCGCGCATGCCGACGCCGCCTGCGAGGGCCTGCGCTGCGAGGGGGAGCTGGTGCGGCTCGCCGAAGAGCTTCGCGGGAGCGGAGTCGATCTCGTGGTGGGGGGCGACGGGAAGCATGCCGTCACGACCCGCATCGGCGGCATCCCGGTCGTGAGTGCCGCGGGCCCCGCGACG
>JACDHV010000031.1 GCA_013820855.1 Gemmatimonadales bacterium
GCGCAGTACCGCGCGAGCCGGGTCGCGAAGGCCCAATCGTTCTCGGAGACCCAGACGGCCGTATGCACGTGAAACCCGGAGTGTGGCCACGTCAGCATGCCGGCGGCCTGGTCTTCGTCGAAGAGATCGAGGTGTACGAACAGCCGGAGGACGAAGCAAGTTGTGTATTTCGTAGGACTTGGGTGGGAGCACTCGACGCGCTGCGGGTGGAACTGTTGCCGGCGCGAAGCGGCACGGATGCTACTCCAACTGGCCCTGGCCCGCCAGAGGAGCGGGCTCAGCTTCCGGTTAGGTCCGCGTCTTCGCCCTCTCCGCCCGGTTTTCCGTCCTTGCCGAGTGTCCGCAGCTCATACCCGGCGGCGGCCTGCGTCGGCTCGGCGGTATAGATATAGGGCTGCCCCCAAGGATCGAGTGGTACCGCCTTCCGGAGATACGGGCCTTTCCAGTTGGCGGGGGCCGGCTCACGTAACGGCCGATCCCGTAGGGCCGCCAACCCCTGTTCGGAGGTCGGGTAGCTGCCGTTGTCGAGCCGGTAGCTGTCCAACGCCACCCCCAGCAGATCAATTTGGGTGCGGGCAGTGGTCGTCTTGGCCTCGGAGACGCGGCCCAGGATTCGAGGGCCCACCAGCCCGGCCAGAAGACCGAGCACGATTATCACCACCACCAGCTCGATAAGGGTGAAGCCCCGCCGCACTCCGGTGAACGGTAAACGGTGAACGGTGAACCGAGGGTTGGCCGTGATCCCTCGTTCCTTGCTTACAGTTGTCATATGACCCCCCGTTCACCGTTTACCGTTTACCGTTCACGCCTTTGCGGTTCAGAACGCACTCGTGTTGATGCTGTAAATGGCCTGCAGCATGGCAAGCGCCACGAACCCGACCAAACCCCCGAAGATGATGATCATGCCGGGCTCGATAAGGGCAACCATGGCGCGTAGGGCCCGCCGTACCTCTGCATCATAGGTATCGGCGATACGCAAGCATAATACGTCGAGCCTCCCGCTCTCCTCGCCTACCGCCAGCATCTGCACTGCCAGCGGAGGAAGTGTCTCGGCCAGCGACGGAGCCAGGGCGCCACCTTCCCCCACTGCGGCGGATGCCCGCTCTACGCCGTCCCTCAGCGTTACGTTGGGGACAGTGCTTCGCGCGATCCTGAGCGCGGGCAGAAGCGGCAGGCCGCTTCGGAGCAGAAGCCCAAGCGTTCGCGTGAACTGGGCGGTGGCATACTTGAGCTCGAGGTCACCCACCCAGGGCCAGCGCAGGCGCCTGCGGTGCCATGCGCGTTGCACATCGGGGCGGCGGAGAGCGGTGGCCAGAACGTACGCTCCGGCCAACAGCACGGGAAGCCACAGCCACCACCATCCGGTGAGCACCCCGCTCAGGGCGACCAACGCCCGCGTGCTCGCTGGAAGGGTCCCACCGACTTCTTGCAGAATCGAGGTAAACCGGGGGACCACGAAGCCGAGCAACACCAGCACTCCGAGCCCGGCCACCGCCGCCATGAGCGCCGGATATACCAAAGCGCTCCGAACCTGGGAACGTAGCTCGGCCCCTTCCTCGAGATGGTCGGCCAGCCGGTCGAAGACAGCGTCAAGCTGCCCGGTGGCCTCGCCTGCTGCAATCATGGCCCCAAACATTGGAGCAAACACCGTGGGTTGGGCTGAGAGGGCTTCCGCCAGGCTCGCGCCGCCCTGCACCTCGCGACGCACTCGCTTGAGCGCATCTTGCACCACGTCGTTGCCGAGATGCTCGGCTGTGAAGGCGAGAGCCTGATCGAGAGGCAGTCCGGCTTGGAGCAGCGTAGCCGTGTTGCGCGCCCACAGAGTTAAAGCGGCCCGGGCACTGAGGCGAGACCGGCGGCCCCCAGCGCGACCGGTCTCCACCTCTTCCACCGCGACGGGGTAGAGCCGCTGTCGATGGAGGGCCTCGAGGGCCGTCTGGTGGGACTGCGCCTGGAGCACACCTTCGATCACCTGACCTTCCGCGGTGGCGGCCCGGTAGCGGTAACGGCCAATCATTGGGGCTCGTCCTCGCTCGTAACCCGGAGCAGCTCCTCGATGGTTGTGATGCCTGAGCAGACTTTGGTCCACCCATCCTCGCGCAGCGGCACCATCCCCTGGCTCCGGGCGAGCGCCCGGATTTCTTCGAGCGGCGTGCCTGCGACCACCCGTGAACGCACCTCGTCGGTCACAGTCATGAGCTCGTAAATGCCGGTACGGCCCCGGTACCCGCTTCCGGCGCAGGCATCGCAGCCGCGCCCCCGGCGGAACATCGGCCGCGCCGTGCCGTTGTCCAATACACCCGCGCGCCGGCTTGCGGCCGGCGCGGCCTGAGACAGCTCGGAAGCCGAAGGCTCGTATGACTCGGCGCAGGTGTCGCACACCATTCGTACCAGCCGCTGGGCCAGAAGGCCGCGCACGGTCGCCGCCACCAGATAGGGCTCGACGCCCATGTCGGCGAGTCGGGTGATGCCGCCCGGGGCGTCGTTGGTGTGCAGCGTGGAGAAGACCAGGTGGCCAGTGAGGGCGGCCTGAATCGAGATTTCGGCCGTCTCGGTATCCCGCATCTCGCCGACCATGATGATGTCGGGATCGTGACGCAGGATGGAGCGCAGCGCGGAGGCAAAGGTGAGCCCACCCTTAGCTGCAACGGGGATCTGGGTGAGCCCCTCGATCTGGTATTCGACCGGATCCTCGACCGTAACGATCTTGACCCCCGGCTCGTTGATCCTTCGAAGGGCGCCGTACAGCGTCGTGGTCTTGCCGGACCCGGTAGGGCCGGTCACCAGGATGATCCCGTGCGGCAGGCGGATGAGCCGGGCGAACCCTGCCAGCGCCGCCTCCGACATGCCCAACTCGGCCAGGTCGGGTACCCCGGAGCCCCGATCGAGAATCCGGAGCACGACGCTCTCGCCGTGAAGGGCGGGGAGCGTGGAGACCCGGAGATCGAGCTCCCGGTCGGAGAGGCGGAGCCGGATCCGGCCGTCTTGCGCCAGGCGGCGTTCCGCGATGTTCAGGCTCGACATGATCTTGATCCGGCTGATCACGGCCGCCTGATACTGCCGCGGCGGGTTGGATACCTCCTGCAACACCCCGTCGATGCGATAGCGTACCCGGAGACCTTCGGCAGTCGATTCCAGATGGACGTCGCTCGCCCGTAACCTCAGCGCCTCCAGCAGGATCACGTTGACCAGCTTGATGACCGGGGCCTGGCTCGCCAGCGACCGCAGATCGTCGATCGCCTCTTCCTCGGGCGCCAGCAACTCCAGATCCCCGTCCCGGAAGAGGGTTGAAGGAGCTTCGTTCGAGGCCGAAAGGATGGCGGACTGGATCTCAGCCGCGGAGGCCTCCACCAGAGTGAGTCGCCGCCCGTAGGTCTGGCGCAACTCGTCGGCCACCGCGGGGTCAAGCGGTCCGCCGACCGCCACGAGGAGGCTGCCGTCTTCCGCCAACCCTATCGGCAGCAGACTGTGCTCCTCCAGGTACTTGGGCGAGACCTGGTTGGCCAGCGGGCCAACGGCGGCCGCGCGCAGGTCGCTCGAAGCTTGGGGCAGGGGCGCTGGGGGGTGTTCGGCGGACATGAAATCCGGCGTCCTCAGCGCTTGCGGCGCTTCGGCAACGTGTCCGCGAAGATGCCGCGCATTCGCTCCCGCTCGAGCTGTAGGAGCCGGGTGGCATCCTCGTCGGTATGGACCACCCGGGGGGTCACAAAGATTGCAAGCTCGGAACGGGAGTTCAGGTTCGAGGTTCTCTTGAAGGCGAGGCCGAGGAGCGGGATGTCCTGCAGAATCGGCACGCCGCTTTGGAACTTGTCCTGGGTCTCGGCAATGAGCCCGCCGATCACAATGGTCTGGCCGTCGCGCACGATCGCGCTGGTTTCCGCTTCGCGCACCGTGATTATCGGAGCGTTTAGCGCGGCCTCGAGCGTTTGGCTGGTGAGCGCACTCACCTCCTGAAGCAGCCGAACCGATACGTATCCATCCGCGTTGATCCGGGGAATGATGGTGAGCTGAGTGCCCACATTCCGGAACTGCACGATCCGATCGACGACTTCGGTAAGGCCGGTTCGGGTCGACTGGCTGAAGGGCACTTCACTCCCGACCAATATCCGGGCCTCCTCGTTGTTGAGCGCCAGCACATGCGGCGAAGACAACACCCGAACGCGCGATTTGCTGGAGAGGGCGGTCAGCAAGCCGCGCACGTCAATGTTGCCGAGCGTCACCGCCCGCACCGCCAAGCCTTGAATCCCCGAGAGGACGCTGTCGGAAAAGTCCTGGAATCCGAACTGGGCCGTCACGTCCCGCCCGACCACCGACCAGTTGATTCCGAACTCCGTCGCCTTATCGAGCGCGATCTCCACGATCAGCACCTCGAGCAGCACCTGCGGCGGCCGGACGTCCAGAGTCCGGATGGTCTCCTCCAGCAGAGGATAATTCGGCGGAGCGGTACGAATGACCAGGGAGTTCGTCGCCTGATTGGGGACGATCGTGGTCTGGCCCACGATGGCCCCCGACCGGGGCTGGCCTTCCACCGTGGTGTCCGCGGGGTTCGGCGCGAGTTCGGCCGGGCTGACGGTCACCAGTGGCGTAGCGCGGCGGGTCTCGAGCGCCTCCAGCTCCCGAGTGCGAAACTGGTCCAGGGTTCGCGACAGGCTCCGTTCTTCCAGGGCCTTGGCGGGACTCTCGGTCGCCCCGATCACGGCCACACCGAGCAGCTGGCTGAGTGTGGTGCCCAGCTCGGCGGCGGAAGCGTGCTTCAGAGGATAAACGTAGGTGCGCAACCCGGCCTCGCCCTCGCTCCGGACGTCGATCTGGCGGAGCAGCTCGAGGTACCGGGCGATGTTGCTGCCGCGGTCGGTAATGAGGATGGCGTTCTGGCGCGGCATCACCTCGATTCGAGCCGTGGCGCTCGCCCCGCGCTTGAGAACGTCCACCGCCTCGTTGGCGCCGATTGCCTCCAGCGGTACGATCTGGGTGATGAGACCGAGCGGCGGCGGTGTGGGCAGCTCTTTTCCGTAGCGGATAGGGCCGGTGGCAGGAGCCTTGTCCGCCGGCAGAACCCGGGCTATGGGACCGCTCTGGACCAGCATCAAGCCGTTGCTCTCGAGAATCGACTCCAGCACCTGTCCCAGGTCTTGCCGTGGCACCGGAGTCGGCGTGGAGAAGGTGACCCTCGTGTCCGGAACATCGGAGAGCACCACATTCTGACCCAATGCCACCGCGAGCGAGCGAATGACGTCGGTGAGGGGGGCATTCACGTAGTTGAGCTGGGTGGAGCGGTCCTGTGCATCCAGCCGCGGCACCGTGCCGAGCATCGTCAAGAGCAGCACGGTGAGAACCACCGGCACGGCCTGGCGCCGCATGGAGCCCCCTTAAGGAGTGGTTGAGGAAGCAGGCTGCAGTCGCAACACGGCCCGCCCGGCGGGGCCCTGGAGTACCACGGTGGACTCGGAGACCGCGACGATGCGCTGGTCGTCGACTACGTCTCCAACCTGGTAAATCTCAGCTCCGCGAACGGCCGGGTCGGCATCGATCAGGGCGGCCGTCCCCGAGGGGCCCACCACGGTCCCGAAAAGTCGCAGACGCTGCACCGGCGGTTGGCGCGACACCGGCTCCCGGCCGGGTGGCGCTAAATCGGGCGGCATGTAGCGCACCCGTGGTGCTGAACGGGAAGCGGAGAAGACATTTGCGTTGACGATCTCGGCCCCGGCGGCAGGAACCTCACCGGCAGTCTTCAGGGGTCCGTCACCTGGTGTGGAGCTCGCGGCTGCCACAGGCCGCGCCGACCCAGCCGGGGCAGGGGCAACCCGCAGCGCCACTCCTACCAGCAACAGGATGGCGGCTATACCATAGAGCAGACGGGTCGTTCTTTCCAATTGTCTTACTTGGCGCTGTAGGCTCCGTGCAGCCGCACGGAGAAGGTTAGCAGATCGGGCCGGTCGCCCGCGACCGCGCCCGCGTTTACCGTGAACTCGTCGATCACCAGGAGCTTCTCGCCGTACTGTAGCCGGCTCAGCAAGCCCGCCAGGCCGTGAATATCACTGTGTGCCGAGAGCCGGACCGGAATAGCCGGCAAGCCTTCAGCGCCAGCCGCCCCAGGTTGGGCAACGAGGTCGACCCGGGTCAGCGTCACCCGACTGCCGTCGGCGTAACCCTGCAGCAGCGCCTGGAGCTCGGACGCCGCGAGTGCCGGGGTGGCGCCGGTGAGGAGACGCTCGCGAAGCGAGGTACGCGCGCGGAGGCGGGCGGACAAGGATTGCCGCGTGGCAGACTCGGCCTCGACTAGCCCGCGGAGCCGTGCCAGCTGGCCCTCCTTCGCTTCGATGGCGGCCTCACGATCCTGCCACCGGCCCACGAAGGGCAGCACCACCCACAGCATTGACAGAGCCAGGGTGCTCACCACCGCGCCGGCGGCAACCACCCGCCGCTCTCGCCGGCTAAGGCGCCGGAACCAGGCGGAGAGTGATCGAGAACGATTCATAGACCCTTCCATTCAGCCGGGTGCGACTTGTCGCGCTGAGGAAACGGACCTGCTCGAACAGGGGATCCTCTTCCAGCCGAGCCACCAGCGGGGCCGCTTCGGGAGCGTAGCCATCGATCTGCCACTCGGGTCCGGAGCTTCGCAGCGCCGTAAGGTGAGCCCCCGGAGGCAGGCGGCGCGTCAACGCGGCGAGCCCAGCCACCGGGTCCAGCCGCCCGGTACCCATCGCGGCCGCTCCGCGAGCTTCTCGGGTAAGGGTATCGGCCTGGCGCTCGAGGGCCAGCACCTGCTCCGCGGGCCCCCGGACCTGCGCGATCTCGGCGTCGAGCTTGCGCTCCGTGCGGGAGCGGAATCCGTCCAGCGAAAAAAGCGAAAACCCCAACGCGAGCACGCACGAGACCACTCCGAGCAGAAGCGACCGGCGCCGGCGCCCCGTGATCCGGCGGGACAGGTCGGCCGGCAGCAACGCCTCATCCAGCTCGCCACCTAGCCCGAGCACGGCGCCGTAGGCAGCGAGGTAAGGGGGCGCCACTCCGGCAACCGATGGCAGCTCGCGTGCGCTTGCCGCTCCGGCTCCCCCGGTGGGATGCCACCCCGGGTTGCCGTTCAGCGGCCGGATGTAGACTTGCCTGGCTCCCTCCACCGTGGCGGCTACTGCGGCCGCCAGCTCCGCGGGATCACTCCCTATCCGGCGAACCTGGCGAACCCGGCCAGCCCCGACCTCCAGGACCCCCACTCGCTCTTCCTTCTCTTCCATGAGAATCGTCGTCTCCGTCGGGTCGGCCCGGCCGAGCGCACGGGCGAGGGATACTGGTGAAGGTTCGACCAATTCGATCGGCGCGAGAGTCTCAAAGGCCGCCAACCAGGTTCCGAGCACGGAGGCGCGCGCCGCAAACACCAGGTTATCCTCAGCGCGGAGGGCCAGGACCAACTCCTCGGCCCGCACCGGGAAGAAACGCTCCGGTTCCAGCGTCAGGATCCGCCGCTTTTCCGCGGCTGCCAGCGGGGGCAGGCGCAACTGCTTCGCGAAAAGGAAGGACAGATCTACCGCCAGGGAAAGTTTACCGATCTGCCCCAGGCGCTCCTGAAGAGCCGCCACCGCCCCGGCCGGTTCGGTGGGATCCCAATGGAGCTCGAGTGTCTGGAGGCGGTTTCGACCCCAACGTCCCAGACGCACCGCGCGGATGACGTCGGGACCGAGCTCGAGGCCCAGCCGCACGCTCACAAGTCCCGTTCCCGCCACGACTGTAGCCGCAGACGTTGCCCGACGACCGCGTAGGCGGCCTGGATCTCGTGGGTCAGCGGGTGTCCCGGGGTCCACCCGCGGCTCACGAGGAGCAGCCGGCTGGGCGCAACCGTGAGCCGGGGAATCGGAAGCGCGTCCGAACGTCCGCCGCGCCGTCCGAGCAGTGATTGGACCTCAGCCACTGAGCTGAAGGGTCCACTCCCGCGGCGCCGGGACACCATCGTTCGCGCGCCCGCGGCCCCTATCCCTGGCACTGCAGCAAGGACCTCCTCTGGGGCGGCGTTGACGTCGATCAGGAGGTCGCCGTCCACTGTGACGTAGGGTGCGACGGCAAGCTCGAGTGCGTCGGTGACACCCAGCACCCGGCGAAACTCATCCAACCGATTGAGCGGGGCGTTGCGCGGCACGTAGGGGGAACCGGCCTGCCGGTACGCGTCGTTCTCGGCGCCCTGCGGGCGGATCAAGTCGTCGGCATCACGCCAGTCCTGCAGGGCGTCGACCACAGCGCCGGCATGTGCCGGCGAAGTGAACCGGGAGAAAAGCGCGACCAGTGCGGCAGGCTCGGCCTGATTCAGGTCGAGGCGTCCGCTCAGATTCGTCAGGGCGACTCCGAAGCGGGCAGCGCCCAATGGCACACTCCTCAGATCGGCAAACGCCCGGTCCACCTCACTCAGGGCGGCCACCTGTTGAGCCGGGCTGTAGGCGGAAGCCATTTCTCGCTGCAACAACGCCACTCCGGCCACGATACCGCTCTCGGCGGCGTACCGCGCGATGATGCGCGCGCGGGCGTTCACCAGTACGTTCGACGAGCTGCGAGTGGACCCGACTACCGCCGCGGCCACCGCACCGAGGAGCACGATGAGCCAGAGCGCCAGCGCGAGCGCCACGCCTCGTTCCCCCAGAGGAGGCCACTTCATGGGGCCGGCACCAGCCGGTTGAGCTCGAAGCGGGCGCCGTCCGGAAGAGTCACCGTGACGGCTGCACGCACCACCCCCTCCCGCCACGGATGCAACGCGATTCGGCGACTGAAACCGCCGCCCAACGGGGCCTCAGGGCCGGCGGCCCGAGCCACACCCTCGATCTTGAGCGCCTCCTGTCCCTGCTCTGCATAGACCACCGCCTGCGCCCAGGTGCGCGTACTGGCCGTGGCGCGGAGGGCGCCGGCAAAAGTTTCCAGGAACCCCGTGGCGACGAGACCGAGGATCACGAGAGCAACCATCACTTCGAGCAGGGTGAGCCCGGCCCGGGTCGGACGGACACCGATGCCTGCACCAAGCGGAGGGGGGTTCACGAGAATGCTACACCGGCCGGCGAGGAAGGAGCGTGGAAGGCACGCGATGTTGTGATATGTTGAAGATGGGAGACGTGGGAGGCGGTGTCAATCGAGGGCGGCTTCCTCCGGCCTCAGTGCACCTCGCCGAGGGGCAGTGCCACGGTCAGCGGAAATCCGACCGATCCCGAGTCCGTCCAGTAAGTCAGCTCGACCGCCGCAGGCAAGACTGCCAGAAAGTTCCATTCTTCAAGCCAGTCGGAGCCTTCCCCCGGATCCCTGACCCGCACCGCAAGGCCGGTTACCCCGGGCAGCAGGGCCAGGCGCCGGCTCGGTGTTCGGATTCCCATGGCTCCCCCCGTCAAACGCAGCCCATCCAGCGTCGGTTCCAGGGTGACGATCCAATCGGCCCCGTGATGCAGCGGCGAAAGATCACCGGACGTCACGAAGGTGAGGCGGTCCTGGGGGATTCCGCGAGTGCTCACCCGCTTCTCCAGCAGGAACATCGTGTCCGGAGCCATGAGCGCGGTCTGGGCACCGGCAAGCGCGCCTTCCAGGAGGAGCCGCATTGCGAGGGCCTTCTGCAGGGTGTGGCGCTCGTCTGCAATCCGCGCCTGGGTGTCCCGGGCCGCCTGCGCCGCGCCGTAGACCAGCAGGGAGACGACCGCCGTCAGAACGATGGAGACCAGGACCTCGATCAGGGTGAAACCCAATCTCCGATTCACCGGGGTGGCGGCTCGCATGTCAGGGGATCGAATGCCGCCAGGGCATCGGGCCAGACGCTCCCGACGGCCGGCGCGCAGGTGCCGACTGGAGAGAGGATCAGGTCTGTGAGATCCGCCGGCAGGCCGGAGAGCTGACCCGACATCAGGAGCTCGCCCCCGGACGAAGTTCCCGCGACGGCCTGCCACGCGCCCGTTTGGCCGATCCGAAGGCGAACCGTTTCTCCGCGACGGATCGCGGCCGTACGGACGCGGCCGACAATGGCTCGCATCTCGGACGACTCCTCGGGATGAGAGGTGAACAGGCTGGGCGCGACGATGGCCGAAGCGAGCGCCAGGAGGACCAGCACGACGATCACTTCCACCATGGTAAATCCGATCCGCACATTGCCGGCGTATTCTAGAGGCAGGAGTTTCATAGCAGCAAGATTCCGCGTAGGACTCGCTGCCGCAATGCCCGCGATGCGATCGAGGCAGACTGTCAGGGATTAGTGCAGAACATTGCAGTCCTCGTGACCGCGCTCACAGAGGAGTAATGGCGTGCGAGGCGAGTCTATGAACTTGCAAGTAGGCCGTTACTCGGCGCCAAGCAAGACAGGTCGACAGTCAGGGGGTAACAGAGTGCGCATCGCCGCGTTCGGTTTCTTGCTCGTGCCGCTCCTTGCGGCCTGCCGCGTGGAGCGGCCGGCCACCAGTTCAATTCTTCCCCCTCCGTGTACGGTCGCGCTCGCGCCCCACTCGGGCACCGGCCGTGAAGACCTGGAAATCTCCCGACTCCAAGCGCAGTTGCGCCAAACCCTCGATCCGGCGGCGCTGGACCGGCTGGGCTGGACCTACGTGGCCAAGGCCCGGCTGAGCTACGACCCCGGTTACTATAGGCTGGCCGAGCAAACCGGCCTCTGTCTCGACACCCACCAGCCCGACAGCCCTGAGGCGCTGCTCCTCCGCGGGCACGCCATGCACAACCTGCATCGATTTAGCGAAATGGAGCAGCTGGCCCGCAAGCTGGTCGCGACGCGGGGGCAGGCCTTCGACTACGGATTGCTGGGTGACGCGGTCCTGGAACAGGGTCGGCTGGATGAGGCGATCGAGCCCTATCAGAAGATGGTAGACCTCAAGCCCGGCCTTCAAGCGTACAGCCGCGTGGCCCACGTCCGTTGGCTCAAAGGCGATCTCCCCGGAGCAATCAAATTGATGCGGATGGCCACTCGGGCGGGGAGTCCCCGCAACCGGGAGTCAGTGGCCTGGACCGAGTCTCGGCTGGCGCGGCTCGAGTTGCAAAACGGAAACATGAAAGCGGCGCTGGCGTCCGCCGACGCGGCGCTGGAGCTGGTCCCGGATTACGCCCCTGCGCTCCTGGTTCGGGCCCACGTACTGCAGAATCAGGGCAAGGCCGGCAACGCGATCGAGGACCTGACCCGCGCCGCTGAGGCCGACCCGCTGCCCGAGTATCAGTGGGCGCTGGCCGACGCCCTCCGCGCCGCCGGCCGGGGGGACGAAGCTCTGCCGGTCGAAGCTCGCCTGATGAAACGCGGCGCCGCCGATGATCCCCGTACATTCGCGCTCTATCTGGCCACCCGGGGCGAGCAGGTCGAGACTGCCGTGCGCCTGGCCCGGGAGGAGCTCACCCGCCGGGCCGACGGATTCACCCTCGATGCCCTGGCGTGGTCGCTCGCCGCGGCCGGGCGGTACGCGGAGGCCGACACGCTGATCCGGCGAGCGCTGGCGGGGGGGACGCAGGACGCGCGGCTCTTCTATCACGCCGGCGTGATCGCTGGCCACCAGGGCTCGCGACAGGATGCCCGCCGTTGGCTCACAAGCGCCGGCAAAATCCAACAAATGCTGTTACCGGGCGAGCGCGAGCAACTCGCTCGGCACCTGGCGGCCGGGGGCGCACTCTCGACTCTGCCAGGTCACGAAGTGCAGGGCTCCAAAGTCCACCAGTCACCACTCCCCACATCCGCACGGTAGAAGGCCGAAAGAGAGACACTATGAAGAGACTGCTCCAGATCCTGTCCCCCGGCGTCGTGGTTGCCGCGCTGGCGATATTGCCGGCCTCCGCCTCCGCGTCCAGCCACATGGATGCACCCCTGATTACACTCGACGATCCGGCGAATACGACCGACGTGTACGCCTTCCTCTCGATTCGTAATGGGGAGAAGTACCTGACCACCGCGCTAGCCGTCTATCCCTTCGAGGAACCCGGCATCGGCCCCAATACCTACCGCTTCGACGATGACGTGAAGTACGAGATCCACGTGGCTACCGGGAACGATGTGGCCAAGGGAGAGGCGACGATCAGCTACGCGTTTCAGTTCGACACGAAATTCAAGAACGAGAACACCACGCTCCAGTCATTCCTGGGCGTGGTCCAGGAAGTGGACGACGCCAACCAGAACCTGGTCCAGACCTACCGCGTGACCCGGGTCGACCGGAAGAAGGGGCGGGACTACTACCTTGGCACTGGCACGGTGCCACCAAACAACCAGGGCGTCGTTACCCCCAAGTACAACGTGGATGACGACGGCGAGAACCCGGCTCGGCCCGGGGTAACCCGCACTCGGGACCTCGACGACTATACCAGGCGGGCCATCTTCGAGCTGCGCGACGAGCACCGGGTCTTCGCCGGCCAGCGGGACGATGGCTTCTACGCCGACATTCAGGGCGTCTTCGACCTGCTGAACTTCAACGGCCCCAACAAACCGTTCGACAGTCAGGGCGGGTTCAACGTCCACACCATCGTACTGGAGATTCCTCTCCGCGAGCTGGGCGGCGAGCGGCAGGTCGTAGGTGTCTATGCCACCACCAGCCGGCGGAAAGTCACGGTTCTTTCGGACAGCCGGGACCGGGCCTCGCGGAACCAGGGCCCGTTCGTTCAGGTTGCCCGGCAGGGCAACCCGCTGTTCAACGAGGGTCTCGTGGCGCTCCGCGACAAGGACTTCTACAACCGGAGCCGGCCCACCGTCGATCACGAGGTGTTCCGGAAATACGCCGAGAAGCCCGAGCTTGCCGTATTGCTTAACGCCGTCCTGGGCACCGACGCAATCACCACCGGGCGCATCGACATCGCCGGCATCTTCATTCCCGACGTCATCAAGGTGGACCTCTCCACCAGGGTGGCGCGGCGCGCCGGCAACCCCGACGACGAAGGCTTCCACCGCCTCAGCATCTTCGGCGGGGACGTGCTCAAGAGCCAGGTCCAGCCGGGATTCTTCGGCAACGGAACCGTGCCGGGCGGCTGGCCCAACGGCAGGCGCTTCGGCGACGACGTACTGGACATCGTCGTTATCGCCCTGCTCAGCGATCTCCGGGATCCGGAGAATCCGGTGATCGGGGGCGGCGCCACCACTGACATCGACAAGGTGACCGCCAACGATATCACCTACAACCGCGTGTTCCCCTACGCGGCCACGCCGTTGAACGGCCGCAATCACCCCCATCACTAAAATGCGCAGGAGGCGACCCAGGATCACCCTGGGTCGCCTCGTGCTCCTCCTCGCACTCTGGCTCGGGTCGGCTGCGTTTGCCCTGCTGCACGACCCGGGACTGAGCGCGGCCGACCTTCGGCTGGAGGGAGGGCGGCTCGTCGCTCACCTCTCCTTTGCCCGCCTCGACATTGAACGCCTGGTGCAGATGGATGCCGACGGGAAGGGCGGGGTGTCCCCGGCGGAGCTGGCCGGCGTCCGGGGCTCGCTGGAGCAGCTGGCGCGAGAGGCCGTTGAAATTCGATTCGAGGGCCATAATGCCTTCGCCGAGGGCGCCACCGTTTCGATCGATACCGCCGACAACGTGCACTTCCAGCTTACCTACACGAGTGTCGGTGCCGGCACTTTGAGCGTGCGCTCCGCCCTCCTCGACCGCCTGCCGCGCGGGCACCGCCAATACCTGACCCTCCGGGACGCCAGTGGAAAGCTCCTGGCCGAGCAAATGCTCGACGCCAAGGCCGGCGCGGTCGAGATCAACACCCGCGCTACCGCATCGGGAACCGCCCCGCGCTCGTTTCGCCAGTTCCTGGCACTGGGCATTCATCACATCCTCACCGGCTACGACCACCTGCTCTTCCTGTTCGCTCTGCTGCTGCCCGGCTACCGCTTGCGCACGGTGCTCGCGATCATCACCTCGTTCACGCTGGCGCATTCGCTGACCTTGAGCCTCGCCACCCTGGACCTGGTCCGGATGCCGTCGAGCTGGGTCGAGCCGCTCATTGCGCTGTCCATCGTCTACGTCGGGGTGGAGAACGTGCTTCGGCCCGGCCCCGAGCGACGCTGGTTACTGACCTTCGGGTTCGGCTTGGTGCACGGCTTCGGCTTCGCCGCGGTGCTGCGGGACCTTGGGATAGGAGCAGGAGGAGGCGGTGCGGTTGTCCCGTTGCTCTCCTTCAACCTGGGGGTGGAAGTGGGGCAGATCGCCATTGCGGCGCTACTTCTGCCCCTCATATGGAAGCTGGGGCAGTATCCCGCATTGGCGCGGCGTGCGGTGACCGTCGGTTCGGTGCTCGTGGCGCTGGCTGGCGGGTACTGGCTGTTGCAGCGGACAGTCTTTTCCTGAGCTTCGATCGAACTATTCGTTGGGGGTAAACAGCCGGGCACCGGCCGAGATCGTCCCGGCCGGTGCCCGCAAAAGCCTACTTACTGATTACTCACGGACCGCCACCAATCCCCAAGCCCTGGGCGATGGTGAAGATCACGTCGGGGGTGGCAGCCCGCCTTTCCACCGGAGGCGGGTCCGGACACTGGCTCCCAGGCGGGAGCGGTGGACACGTCGCCGGGGGAGGTCGGTCGTCGATTGAAGGTTCCTGTCGGGAATCGTCCGTCGGCCCAGATGGTTACGAACTGATTGAAGCCGAGCAGCTCGCTCGAGTTGTAGTCCCCATAATCCGGTCGCGCATCTTCCCGGGTGAACCAGGAGGTCGATACCTTGGTCTGCACCCTGTTGTGGCGACGTCTTGCTTTGGGTCGCATTCTTGGCCGCTACTGTAGCGTGGTTCGCACAGTTAAATGCGAATTTTCTCATTGCCGCCTCTGCCTGCTCTAGCGGTCGGATTTGGATATTGCATCTCTTTTCTTTTTTCGCTTTCACGCTTGCCTGCATGGGAATTTGGAGCGGGTGCTTCGGTCGGCAATTTTATCAGAGCTCACGCGGCAATTGGAACCACAGGAGCCAGGGGGGTATGCCGAAACAGCATCGCGAGGTGCAGACTTCCTGAGCTTTGTTGGCTATTGTTCTCGGGGCACTTTTTGCCATTTAGCATTGTGGCCAACGAAATTCCGAATATCTTGGCGGAGCCTTGTCGGTGAAACCTACTCCCAGGAGAATACGCAGGTATAAACGACTTGGGAGTCTTTTGTTAAAGCTTTTCTTATTGACTTGGCTGGCAGGTTGCACCGAGGCGCCCGAGCGGTCCACGATGGATGATCTCATTGCCGAGTCAGAGCGAGGCAAACAGCTAGTATCGGTTTACGGCTGTGTTACGTGCCACGAAATAAGGGGACTCTCCGGCAATCCGGGAGATATCGGTCCCCCTCTGACCCGATGGAAACAGCGAAAGTATATTGCTGGAAGACTTCCCAATGATGTGCCTAACTTAATCCTTTGGCTTCGAAATCCCCAGGAAGTGAATCCAGGCACGGCGATGCCAGATTTGGGTGTGTCGAAACAAGATGCCTTGGATATGTCGGCCTACCTTTACAGCCAGTGATGGGAAGCAATGAAGCTTATTCGGACAGTCATCGACATTGCAATTGGATTTCTCGTACTACTTTCATCCGCTCTTGCACCCTTCGTTCGTTCACAATCGCAGAAGTCTAAATCAGCAAATACTCGAAATGAATTCTCAAAAATAATCCTCGAGTAAGCCAGCTATGAAAACTGCTTGGATTGTCTTGTCTACGATAGTCGCTCTGGTAATGATAAGCGGAGTCGGTGCCATCGTCTTCATTTATTCTGGAGTCTATGACATCGCAGCATCCCGTCCGCACCTCGAAATCACCCAGAAAATACTATCGGCAGTAAAACGCCGCTCGATTGAAGTTCACTCGCGAAACCTGTTGGCGCCAGAGTTAAATGATCCCGAGCTCATCAAGCGAGGATTTGTCCTTTATAGGGAAAATTGTGTCACTTGCCACGGTGCGCCGGGAGAATCACGAACCCGAATCGGGGTAGGCGTGAATCCAAATCCGCCCCCTCTTGAAAAAGCGGCCGCCAGATGGACATCTTCTGAGATCGCATGGATTACGTCCTATGGACTTAAAATGGCTGGAATGCCTGCTTTCGGAATCGGTGAGGGTCCTCGGGATCTATGGGCCCTCACTGCATTTGTTGTTCGAATGAATTCTTTATCCCCAGCAGAATACCGGATGATGCGCTCTGCCACAGAAGGCGAAAAGATTGAAGGCAAGGTTCAATGGCTCCCAGAAAACCCGGGGTGGGATAAATTGGCGGAGGATGGCGATAAGGAGCAAGGACGACGGCTACTAGATCAGCACGGATGCATTGCTTGCCATCATATTCCAGGTGTTCCTGGAATACGGTCGATGGCCGGGCAACCTCTTAGGAATTGGAAGGAGCGTCATTATATCTCCGGTGCATTGGTCAATACACCTTTCAATCTGGTGAAGTGGATTATGAATCCACAGGCCGTGCAGCCCGAAACGGCGATGCCCAATTTGAATATCAGTGAGGAGGATGCTTGGTCGATAGCAAAGTATTTATACACTCTGGAAGGGGATTAGAAAGTGAGTAGAACAGAATGCATTTAATAGTTGGCTGCCGGTAAAACAAAGCCGGCCATGGACACGGGAGCCTGTATTCTATTCGTTGTTTATGCTTCCGGGGACTGAATGACCCTGTTCCCGGAAGCTCACTTGCCGCTCCGCTCGGGATGACGGCAGGTTGCGGCGGCGGCCGCCCGGCGCCATTGTTGTTCGACTCACTCTCCACATCGTCCTACTCCTTCCCCGATCCGCCGATGGATCTCGCCACCGACCTCGCCCAGGCCCTGACCGGTCGTTACGCACTGGAGCGCGAGCTCGGCCGCGGCGGCATGGCGTCGGTCTGGCTGGCGTGGGACCCCCGACATGGGCGCCGAGTGGCAGTCAAGGTGCTGCACCCCGAGCTCGCCGCCGGCGTGGGTCCCGAGCGCTTTGTCCGGGAGGTGCGGGTGGCCGCCGGACTCCAACACCCGCACATCCTGCCGCTGTTCGCCAGCGGCGCGACGCCCGCGAGCGGCGAGAGCCCCGGCATCTTCTGGTACGCCATGCCCTACGTTGAGGGCGACTCGCTGCGGCAGCGAATGCAGCGCGAAGGGCAGCTCGGCGTCGGGGACGCGCTGCGGATCGCGCGGGAGATCGCCGAGGCGCTGGCGCATGCCAACGCCCGCGGGATCCTGCATCGGGACGTCAAGCCGGAGAACATTCTGCAGGGCTGGCCGGCCCGACGGGCGCTCGACCTCACCGAGGACACCGCGATTCTCACCGCGATCGCCAATGACGTCGGCACCGACGCGATTGCCGCCCGGCAGATCATTGCCTACGGACGTCCGGGCGACGCGGTGCTGGCGTTCTCGACCAGCGGCAACTCGAGGAATGTGATCGAGGCTCTGGGTGAAGCACGGCGCCAGAGACTCAAGACCATCGCCCGACCACATTGTGGTGACCCGGTCCGAGCACATTCCGCGAATTCAGGAGGTCCAGGCTAGCGCCTATCATGTGGTCCGGGAACTGGTCGAGCTGGTTGGCACCGAAGGTGACTGATCTCACGGCGGAAGGACACCGTCATGCTGCTCCACGAGCGCTGGTTTACCGACGATTGGAAGTTCCCCATACAGTGGAGCGCGGCGCTCACCGCCGCCACGTGGATTCCCCTCGGGATAGCTCTCGGCATCACAGCGCTTGCGGTGCTGATCTGGAAAAAGCGGGGCCGGCGGGATTTCGTGCCTGGCCCGATCCAGCTCGGCATGAACTGGGATAAGTATCAGGACCTGCTCTCCTGGATGCCGCTGGTGATTGGCGTTCATGCCGCGGTAACCCTGCTGGTGAGCGGGGTCAGCCTGCGGCTCTTCGTCCCCAATCTCGTGCTGTCCGAGAGTTTCCTTGGCGCCGTTCTGGGGCTCGCCCAGATCAGCGTAGCGCTGAGCTTTATCTACGGCGCGCTTACCCGGCTATCGGCGATGGCGCTGGCGGCGACGTGGCTTACGGGAGTGCTCGTGTTCGGACCGGTGCGACTGCTCGAGCACGCCCTCTTTCTCGGCATTGCCTTCTTCCTGTTCGTGACCGGGCGCGGCCCGCTGGCATTCGACATGGCGCTCGAGCGGCTGCACCGCCCAATCGAACGGCTCATGCCGTATGCCGTACCGGTGCTCCGTACCTCAATCGGTCTGAGCATCGCGGTGCTGGCGTTCACCGAGAAGCTGTGGAACCTGCCTATGGGGCTCGCGTTTCTCGAAACGCACCCATTCAACTTCTTCCCTTCGCTAGGCCTCGAGTCGGTCGGAGATCGCGAGTTCCTGCTCATCGCCGGCACCGTCGAGCTGACGTTCGGACTGCTGCTCATGTCGGGCGTGTTCGTTCGCCTTCTCATACTGGCCCTCTGGCTACCGTTCAATCTCACGCTCCCCCTGCTGGGTTGGTCTGAGCTGGTGGGCCACCTCCCGATCTATGGAATCATGGGGCTGCTGCTCGTCTGGGGAGAGGAACGTCACGAGTCGGACCAGGCGCTGATGGAAGGAATGGGGGAACATGCCGGGGGCTCCGGACGCCTGAAGGCAGGCCGGTGACGCTCGCGGGCGCGCGGCGCCGGATCCGGGCACGCATCGGAGGCACGGTGCAGTGCGTGGGCTTCCGCCCGTACGTCTTCAAGCTGGCCGCAACCCTGGACCTCGCGGGCTTCGTGCTTAACGACGAGAAGGGAGTCGTGGTCGAGGTCGAGGGTGACTGCGACACGGTGGACCGGTTTCTCGAGCGCTTGCCGACCGAGGCGCCTCCTCTTGCGACGGTAGAAGCGGTCTGGCCGGAGGAGGTCCCCCCGCTCGGTGAGCGTGGCTTCAGGATCGTGGCGAGCACCAGCCTGGGCGAGCCCGCCGCGCTCGTCGCGGCCGACTCGGTAACCTGCTCCGATTGCCTGGCCGAGCTGTTCGATCGGGCCGATCGGCGCTTTCGCTACCCCTTCATCAACTGCCGACCGCCGCTTTCATGCCCAACCGAATGCCTGCCCCATCTGCGGGCCCGCTGTACGCCTGGCCGATAAGACCGGCCGGCTCGCCGCACTGGATGGCGCCCGCGATCCGGTTGAAGCGGCGGCTCATGCGCTCACTGCGGGGGCCATCATAGCGATCAAAGGGCTCGGCGGCTTTCACCTGGCGTGCAGAGCGGACAGCGAGCCCGCGGTAGCGGCTCTCAGATCCAGGAAGCACCGGGAAGACAAGCCGTTCGCGGTGATGATTCCGCATCTCGACTCCGCATACGATCTGGTCGAGCTCGGCCCACGGAGCTGTCGCTTCTTGAGGCCCGAGCGCGACCGATCGTCCTCCGCCCCCGCCGGCAAGGGGGGGCGGTAGCCCCATCAGTCGCCCTCGGCTCTCGGGAGCTCGGGGTGATGCTCCCATATTCGCCGCTGCACTACATCCTGCTGAGGGACGTGGACATCCCTCTGGTGATGACGAGCGGGAACCGGTCCGATGAACCGATCGCGTTCAGGGATGAGGATGCCGTACAGCGCCTTGCGGGCATCGCCGATCTCTTTCTCCTGCACGACCGGCCGATCCAGATCCGCACCGACGACTCGGTGGTTCGCGCGGTTGCGGTAGGCGGCGATCGGAAACCCTTGATGCTGCGCCGTTCGCGCGGCTACGTGCCAGGGAGCCTCGACCTCCCGGTCGATGCGCCGCCGCTGCTTGCCTGCGGCGCAGAGCTCAAGAACACCTTCTGCGTAGCAAAGGGCCGGCACGCCTGGATGAGTCATCATATCGGCGATCTCAAGAATTATGAGACCCTGGAATCGTTCCGGCAGGGCATCGAGCACTTCGAGAGGCTGTTTGCGGTACAGGTCGAAATGGTGGTGCACGATCTCCATCCCGATTACCTCTCGACCGCATACGCGGAAGAGCGTCCGGGAGTGGAACGGGTAGCCGTTCAGCATCACCATGCCCACCTTGCAGCCTGCCTAGCCGAGCATGGTATGCGTGGCCCCGCTGTGGGCGCCATCTACGATGGAACCGGGTATGGACTCGATGGTGGGGTCTGGGGTGGCGAGCTGTTGTTCGGCGGGTTGGCTGGATTCGAGCGGCCCGGTCACCTCTGGCCGGTTCGGATGCCAGGTGGCGACCAGGCCAGCCGGGAGCCCTGGCGAATGGCCTGCGCCTGGCTGGTGGAGGTGACGGAAGATCAGCAGCCTCCCCTTCCATCCCAGTTGGTCGGAAAGGTGGAGCCACGCCGTTGGGAGGCAATCGCCCGACTGGCCCGCACCGGTCTGGCAGCGCCGGTGACGACCAGCATCGGACGACTCTTCGACGCGGTTGCTGTCCTCTCGGGTCTGGCGGTAGAAGCGAGCTACGAAGGTCAGGCAGCCATAGAGCTCGAAGCCATTGCGGAGCCCCGCGAAACCGGCTCCTATCACCTCCCGGTGATCTCTACGGGGACGGGCCTGGTCCTGGACGCCCGTGACGTTGTCCTGGCCGTGACGCACGAGATCGCGGCCGGGATATCGTCGGTGGTTGTTGCCGCCCGCTTCCATAACGGATTGGCTGCCGCTACCGCGTATGCCTGCAAGCATCTGGCAGCGGAGCAGGGCAGCGAAACCGTGGTATTGTCCGGCGGCGTCTTCCGGAACCGGCGCCTGCTGGAAGGCACGGCTGAGCTGCTGGTGGGCGACGGGCTCCGGGTGCTCACGCCGGAGCGCCTGCCCCCCAATGACGGGGGGATCTCGTACGGGCAGGCGGCTATCGCGGCAGCCTTGCACCGTTCCCGGTCCGGCACCTGAGGAGAGCGGCCTCATGTTTGGACTGGACGAATGGATTGCACAATTGGGCGGCAACGGCATCATGGCACTTGCCGTGGCTGTTCTGCTGGGCCTCCGCCACGCCACCGACCCGGACCACCTCACCGTTGTGTCTACTCTAGTGCTCTCGGATCAGCGGGACGGCGTCCGGAGGGCCGGAGCCCTGGGCCTGGCGTGGGGTCTGGGACACGCCACGACATTGCTGGGATTCGGTCTGCCCGTGATCCTCTTCCGGGGGTACCTACCAGACGAGCTGATTCGGGGTGCTGAGCTCGCGGTTGGCCTCCTTATTATTTTCCTCGCTCTCCGGCTGCTGATCCGCTGGTCGCGAGGCTACTTCCATGTCCACCCCCACAGCCATGGCGGGGTACAACACTCCCACCCGCACGTCCATGAAGGGGCGCACGCAGGCCGCTGGGCAACGAAGCACACTCACCCGCATGCGGATGGCCTGGGCCGCTCACCGCTCGCGGCGCTCGGAATCGGTATGGTGCATGGGATAGGCGGGTCGGCAGGGGTGGGAATTCTCGTCGTGGGTGCCGCATCGAGCCGGGTGCATGGAGTAGCGGCCCTGCTTTTCTTCGCCGCGGGTACGGCGGTGTCCATGGCGCTGGTTTCGGCTGCTTTCGGCTACGCCCTGGCGCGGCCTCCGGTTGCTCGCCGTGCGGGCTCTCTCATCCCCGTCATGGCGCTGGCCAGTCTGGTGTTCGGGGCCTGGTACACGCTGGAGGCCGTCCGCAGTGTACCGGGGGGTATCTGATTTCAGGATCCCGGGGGCTTCTGACCTAACGAGTAGACGTACGCGGCAACCGCTCTGATATCCTCATCGCTGATCGTGGCGGCTGGGGTCGTCCGCTCGACGGCCTGCCTCGCGGGCCGTGCGGTGATCCGCGCCGCGGGTCGTCGCGCCGCCGGTGTGGACCGATTCGGTGCCAGCGCGCACGCCGCGCGGCCCCGACCAGTTGGGCGGGGTGGCGTGGGGGGTGCGCCCTCAGGGGGTGGGGTGGGATGCGGCGGCCGTCGACGGCGGTCGTCGCGTCGCGCCCAGTGTCGCTGGCGCCCGGGTGGACGGTGGGCTCCGCGCGCCAGTGCGCGCCCCGGTGGCGGCGCGGGTACGGAGGTGCGTGAGGATCTGGCCGATCACCGACGCCTGCGTGATGCCGGCGATGATCCGCATCGCGCCGTGGCACGTCGGGCACGCGAGTGGGTCGACTTCGAAGATCTGCTGCAGGAGCACGGCCCACCGGCGGGCGGCTTCGGGGGGGGGCAGCCGCGGCGCGGGGACGATGGCGGGCGGCGCATCGGCCGCGCGGGGTTCGGCCTTGCCCCGCATCCCGCGCGGGCGGTTCGCGTACCAGCCATTAGTAC
>JACDHV010000198.1 GCA_013820855.1 Gemmatimonadales bacterium
CTTCGCGAGAGCGACGTGCAGCCGGCCGACGAGCTGCTGATGCCACAGCCGCGGGGCCGGGGTCACCAACAGCTCGCCGTAGACCACCTCGTAGCGGTTGCCGTCCTCCGGGAGGCGGCGGGCCATGTCCGCGGTCCAGTAGACCGGGGTGAGGGTGTCCGGCATGCCCATAAAGGTCGGCTCGGCGTCGGGGGTTGGCAACTCGGCGGCACCCGGCAGTGTACGACCGTCGGGTGGCAAGGCGGGCATCGGCACGCAAGCCGCTGCGAAGCTTGTCACCCTGAGCGGAGCGAAGGGGGACATAGGCTGGGTCACGCCCCCTTCGCGGCGGCCAGCTCGGGGCGCAGCACCTTGAGGGCCACCGCCGGTTGTGGCGGAGGTCCTGGGCGAAGCACACCGTCGCCATCCCGCCCGCGCCGATCTCCCGGTCGAGGCGGTAGCGGGCCGCGAGGGCGGCCTGGAGCCGGCTGAGCAACTCGGGCATGTCGGGGGCTTGGGGTGGGGGACGGTGGAAGATGCGCCGGGGAGCCGCTGAGCTAGGCGGAGCGGCCCCTTCCGCGGGTTGGCCCGCTGTCATACGCCCCCACTAAGTTCCTGTGCAGTTCGGCCGCCTCCGTCTCGGCGGCCGGCATGGAGAGTGACGGCGAGAGCCCCGGCTCGATGACCCGTCCGCCAACCGTCGCCCTGCCTCCGCCCGGAGGCGCACGGTGGCCCAGCCGGCCGGCTCCCCAGGAGCCGGGCCCATGTGCGAGCGAGACGGGTTCGTTCAGCGAAAGGGCTCGACCATGTCCTCGTTCCGCTCCGATCCCCTGCCCGGCCCCTGGAAGCCAGTCCGCCGCCAGCGCGAGGTCGAGGCTCGCCTGCTGGCGGCCATGCTCGCCTGCCGCGATCACCTGGTCCACTGGTATCCGCGAGTACTGGTGCCCGCTCTCGACCCTCACGTGCGCACACCGGTGGCAGCCCTCCTGCTGGTCTGGGAGCGCTGGGATTTCGCCTCGGGGCCCTGCCCCCGCTGCGACGGGCGTGCAGTGGCGACCTGCTTCGGTGGGGTGATGAGCATCGGATCGGTGAGCGGATGCTGCACCGCATGCGGTGGCGTGGTGACCCGGGACGGCGGGGGCATGAGTTGGGTGAAGCACTGCTGCGACAAGGCGACTGCCGGGACTCCGTACCGGATCCCGTTCCGACAGTTTCCCGGCGGGTGGGCGTTGCGGGGCGAGCCGAGGGATCTGGTCGCCGTGCTTCACGAGCTCGGCGCGTCCGGCGTGCCGAATGCGCGGTCGCGCGCGTTCCGGCGGAGGTAGGCGCGTAGGCCAGCGCCGGCGTTCGCCATTGATTCTACGCAGACCTACCCGCTGCAGGGACCAGGTAGGTGATCCCCGCATCCAGGAGGCAGCCGCATGGCCGCGCGGTTCCAGAGAGTGCGTCTGACGACGGAGGCGGGCGGCGGCGTGCTCGAGGCGTCTCTCATCCTGCCCGTTCCCCTCTCCCGCGTCTTCGCGTTCTTCGCGGCCGCCGAGAACCTCGAAGCCATCACCCCGCCCGAGCTGCGATTTCGGATCCTGACGCCGGCGCCCATCGGGATGCTGCCCGGCGCCGTGATCGACTACTCCTTGCGGCTCTGGGGCGTCCCCCTGAACTGGCGCACTGTCATCAGCCGATGGGAGCCGCCGGCGCTGTTCGTGGACGAGCAGGTGCGAGGACCCTACCGGACCTGGGTGCACACGCACCGGTTCTCGGAGGTGGCCGACGGGCACACGCTGATCGAGGACGAGGTGCGCTACGAACTGCCCTGGCGTGCGGCCGGCATGCTGGCGCGGCCGCTGGTGGCGCGCCAGTTGGGGCGGATCTTCCGGTATCGGCAGCGGCGGGTGCGGGAGCTGCTCGGGCAGGCACCTGCCCCTCCTATCGGTGCCTGAGGCGCACACGGCCAATCCTCGGATGTCGGCCTCGGTGTGGTGCCTCACGTCGCCCGGGAGCCTAGTAGGTTGGCACCGCGGTTGGGCAGGAAGACTGCGGGAAGCATCCCATGGCGGGCGCTATCGGGTCAGCGCGACGTAGCGGTCGTAGGCGGTGGGATCGTCGCTCCGGCCCTCGAAATCGAAGGGGTAGTGCTGGTTCTGGCGCTCGACCATGAGCCCGTACGAGGCGCCCGCCTTGACGCTCGCGCTGGCCGCCGCTGCCGCAGCCGATCCGGTGCGCGAATCCTCGTTGCAGACAATCGGCTTGCCCGGGTAGGCGTCCCGCAGCGCCCGCACCCGCGCGGGAATGTCCGACAGCGACAGGCCATTGAAGTGGACCAGGATCAGATTGGAGGCCGAGGCGACCCGGGAGGTGATCTGACCGTTCCGCAGGTAGCTGGCCGAGACCGGGAGCGCGGGATGCCGGTTCTTGGCCAGCCGGATAAGGTCCGCCACGCCTGCGTCCGAGCGGAGAATCGCGTGGTCGAACCCGCGGTGGCCGTACTCGTTGGCGATCTCGAGGATGACGTTCTTGTAGCCCTTCCCCTTGATCCAGTTTACCGCGTTGATGACGCCCGCCCGCACCGCGCGCTCGTCCTGCAGATGCTGGTCCTGGCGCTGATAGTAGAGGCTCAGGATGACCACCGCGCCCAATGCGTCCGCCTTCTCGATGACCCGCGCGACGCGGGCGAGATAGGTGGACTTCAGGTCGCCGTTCTTCAGGAAGGCGGAGTTCCGTGCTCCCTCGTAGCCCGGGTACCCGCCCTGGAGCGAGACCGTGAACGCCCGCACGCCGAGGGAGACGTAGTCGCGCATCCGGCCGACGAACTCGTCGGTGTTGGTGCCGGGATTGAACGACGGCCTGTCGGTGTCCTCGAAGACCGAGTTCACCATCCGGACGTTCATCAGCGTGCCCTCGGCGGTCCGGCCCGGGTAAGTCACTGCTCCGTTGATCCTGAACCGGTGTCCGTCGATCGTCACGCGGGTGCTCGCGGTCAGCTCGGCCGGCTCCGCCGCGACGGGTGTGCCGCGCCCGATGTCGGCCGGGCCCGTCGGCTCGGTGCACGACCCGAGGAGCGCGGCGGCGAGCAGTGCCGGCGGGAGGCTTCGAATGGTCCGCATGCGCTAGCCTCCGTTCACTACAGTGCCGTCGCAGGCCACGTAGCGCTCAGTTACCGCCGCGAAGAGCCGCTGCAGCGATTCGCGGTCCACCTCGTCCCGCTTCGACCTGGGTGTCCGTCCGTTGAAGGTGAGCAGCAGGTCGAGCGACGGCACGACCAGCACCCAGTTCAGGCCCGAGCCCGTGGTGCGGTAGAGGTCAGCCGGGTACTTCGCGCCCCAGCGGCAGTCGCGGTTGCTGCGGATGTTGGTGTACGCCGTGGACCCGGTGAACCGGCGGAGCCACGCCGCGGGGAAGATCCGCCCTCCGTTCCAGTCGCCCTCGTGCAGCATCAGGTAGCCCACCCGCATGAAGTCCCGAGCGCCGAGGAGCGCGTTCCCCGCCGCGGCGTACCTGGTGTCGCCCATGCCCGAGGTGAGCTTGTACGCCGTCTTCCCGACGCCGATCCGGTCCAGGATGGCGCTCTTCAGGTAGACGCTCGCCTCCTTGCCGCTCACGTTCCGGAAGACCAGGCTCAGGTGGTTGAAGGCCACGCTGGAGTACGGGCTGCCCTTGGTGTAGCTCGACGGCTTGCCCGGCTCGTAGGCGAGCTTGGCGCTCTCGGGCCACTGGGCGTCCTTTCCGACCGTGAACGGCTCGAAGTTCCAGCTGGACTCGGTCTGCACCGCGCCCGAGGCGATCTGGTGATGGTCCTCCGGGATGATCCCGGAGGCGTGGCGGAACACCTGGTCGATCGTGATCGCGCCCTTGCGGCTGTCGGTGAGCGGGAAGCCCTGGGGAAGCCAGCGGCGGTCGTACAGCTTGCTCGTCGGCCCGAAATCGAGTCCGGGGTAGCTCTGGGCCATGTGGCCCGCGAGGAGCATGGCGAAGGTCTTGCCGTTCGACGCGGTGTAGTAGAGCGCGTTGTTCGCGCCTGACTGATTGTAGTACTCTCCCAGGATCCAGCCGTCCTTCACCACGATCGCGGCCTTGTTGGACGCCTTGTAGCCACTCACGTTGACCGAGTAGTTCTCGTACGGCAGCGACATCAGGTACTGACCCAGGTTCTTGAGCTTGTCGCTGTCCATGCCGAGGTCGCGGATGCGCGCCCGGTCGGTCGTCTTGCGCCAGCCACCGTTCGACTCGGAGGGTGGGAAGTAGGTGGAGAGTGCGGCGGCACTGGGATGGGGGCTGGCGTCGGGCGCGGCGGGGTCGTTCGACTCGCAGGCGAGGACGAAAAGGAGGATCGCGGCCGAGGGGATCGCCGGCCGTGCGACGGGTGCGGCGGGCATGCGGGCTCCGCTGTGTACCGGCACAGGGGCCCGACCTAGACATCGTGCCTGGCGTGGCAACCCCCGAAGGGACCGGGGAGCCATAGATCGGCATCTATCAAGCCGCCAGCTATGATCCACGTCACCGCGCCCGGCAGTCTTGGCACTCACAATGCTCGGCTGCTCGATGGGGAGCACACGATTTTCTATGTCACTTGAGCAATTCCCCGCCGATGATCAGCTGCTGGATCTCCGTGGTCCCCTCGAGATGAGGAATTCCAGAGAGGTCCTTCGTGAGTCGGTGTGCGGCCACACATCGATACGGCGTGCCAGACGGGGATCTATTACCGTCACCCCTCACTCACCAGTCCAGACGCGGCGTGGCTGGGTTCGCTGCTGCGCAGAAGATCTGGGGCAATGTCCCCACGGCCATCACCGTCTCGATCTTCGAGAGCCTGGCAGTGCCAGGTGCATTGGTAGAAATCGAAAGGATTGCCGCAGTAGCCGCTTGAGAACGGCATGCTCAAGATCATCGCAAGGCGATTGCGAGGCCTGCGATCCCGATGTCCGGACCCCACGAGATGTCGGCCGGAGCGGGAAAGACGTGCCCGGCCGGCTCCATCTCGAGGTAGAGGCTGAGACGCACCAGGAGGCGCCGAATGACCTCCTGGTGCAGCGCCCTCGGTGACGGGGTCACCAGGAGCTCCCCGTGCACGACTTCGTAGCGGTTGCCGTCGTCGGGAAGCGCGCGGACCTGGTCGGCGGTGTGGTAGACGGGGGCGGCCATACCGACAGGATGGTCTCGGCGGCGAGAGGTTGGCAAGAGGCCGTCTGGCTCTCCCGTCCCTCCGAAGCCATATTCCCCCGTCTTCCCGACATCCTGACCAAGTCACCCGGAGTTGTCACGACGGACGCCGCCGCGCGCCTCACCTCCGCCATCTCCGACCGCTATCGCGTCGAGCGCGAGCTGGGCCAGGGCGGCATGGCCACCGTCTACCTCGCGACCGACCTGAAGCATGGCCGCCGCGTGGCCATCAAGCTCCTCCACCCCGAGCTCTCCGCCATTCTCGGCGGCGAGCGCTTCCTGGCCGAAATCAAGGTCACCGCCAGCCTCCAGCATCCGCACATTCTCGGACTCATCGACTCGGGTGAGGCCGACGGGCTCCTCTACTACGTGATGCCGTACGTGGCCGGCGAATCGCTCCGCGGCCGCCTCTCCCGCGAGCGGCAGCTGCCGGTGGACGAGGCCGTGCGGCTCGCGCGCGAAGTGGCGTCCGCGCTCGACTACGCGCACCGGCAGGGTGTGGTCCATCGCGACATCAAGCCGGAGAACATCCTGCTCCATGACGGCGCCGCGCTGGTGGCCGACTTCGGCATCGCGCTCGCCGTGCAGCAGGCCGGCGGCCACCGGATGACACAGACCGGCATGTCGCTCGGCACCCCGGCCTACATGTCGCCAGAGCAGGCCATGGGCGAGCGGGAGATCGGCCCGCGGAGCGACGTCTACGCCGTCGGCGCGATGACCTACGAGATGCTCGCCGGCGAGCCGCCCTTCACCGGCCCCAGCTCGCAAGCCATCGTCGCCAAGGTCCTCACCGAGCAGCCGCCGCCGCTTCGGCCCAAGCGGCCGACGGTGCCGCCGGCCGCCGAGGCCGCGATCCTCCGCGCGCTGCAGAAGCTGCCCGCGGATCGGTGGGGGTCCGCGCGGGAGTTCGGCGACGCGCTGGCGGCCACCGGATCGCAGCCGGTGCCGGCGGCGCCGACGATCGCCATCCCCGCGCCGCGCGCACGACGTCGTGCCTTCGCCCTCTCCGCTGTGGGCTGGCTGGGCTGGGTGGTCGCGGCACTCGCGACGACCGTCGCGGCGTGGCTCGCACTCCGGCCGGCCGCCGAGCTGCCGCCCTCCCGTCTGGCGATC
>JACDHV010000199.1 GCA_013820855.1 Gemmatimonadales bacterium
CCCACATGCAGTCGTCGGTCCCGGGGCTGTTCATCGCCGGCGACATGCGCGCGCAGCTCACCCGCCAGGTGACGACCGCATTGGGCGATGGCACGACGGCGGCCATCGCCGCCGAGAAGTATCTGAAGGCGCTGGAAGACGGCAGCTCGGTGCCCGAGGCCCAGATACTCGAGACCGGCGGCTATGCGGTGTGAGAGAAATCGCGCGGAGGAGGAAGGCGGTGTCTGAGCTCGAGGTGGTGTCGCTGCCCAACGGGCAGCTGTCCCAGAACTGCTACCTGGTCGCGGATCGTACGACCCGCGAGGCGGTCATCATCGATCCCGGCGAGGAGCCGGCGATGTTCCTGGCCGAGCTCGACACCAGGGCATGGACCCTGCGCGCCATCTGGCTCACACACGCCCACGTGGATCACATCATGGGCGTCGGCGCCGTAAAAGCGGCGACCGGAGTGCCGATTCATCTCCACCCGCTGGACCGGCGCATCTACGACGCGCTTCCACAGTTCGGCGCCTGGCTGGGCAAGGAGCTCGAGGTCCCGCCGCCACCCGACGTAGCGCTGGAGGCGGGTAGCCCGGTGCGGGTTGGTCGGTTCGACTTCGAGGTGCGCGCCACGCCGGGCCACTCTCCCGGCAGCGTGAGCTTCGTGGGCCACGGGATTGTCTTCGGCGGCGACGTGCTGTTCAGCGGTTCCGTGGGACGCACCGATCTTCCTGGCGCGAGCTTCGCCACGCTGATGTCGACCATCCACTCCCAGTTCCTTTCTCTCCCCGACTCCACCGTGGTTCACAGCGGTCACGGTCCCGATACGACCATCGGGATCGAGCGGCTGACGAATCCGTTCATCACGGGAAGCGTACGGGCGTGATGGCGGAGGCGGCTGCCCCAAGGCCCGGCAGCCCGTCCGTCCCGATGTGCCAGCGCTGCAACTTCCCGGTCCCCGTCCGGGGCATGGGCTGCAAGAACCCATGCCCCAACTGCGGCACGGTCTACCCGCTGGGAGACTGCTCTGACTGACCGGCCCGCGACCGGGATCCTCGACCTCGAGCCCGTGGCAGGCGCCCCGCCGGCCGCGCTCGACATCGCGCGAATCGAGCTGCCGCCGCGGCTCCGTCCGGCCGCATCGGTCGGCGTGCTCGACATCTCCGAGTTCTTCGGCGAGACCACGGGCGGGGTGCGCACGTATCTCCTGGAGAAGGCCAGGTACGTGCAGCGCGATCCCACCCTGAGGCAGGTACTGGTCGTCCCCGGCGCGCGCGACGAGATCCTCGAAGCCGCGGGAGTGCGCTGCTATCGCCTGCACGGTCCGTCGATCCCCACCCAGAAGCCGTACCGCTTCATGCTGGCCACCCGGTCCACCACCCGGATCGTCGCGCACGAGCGGCCCGACCTCATCGAAGTGGGCAGCGCCTGGTGCGCTCCGTGGCTGGTACACCTCGCCACCCGCGAGCTGCGCGTGCCCACGGTCTGGTTCTACCACAGCAACTTTCCCCGGATCATCGCCCCTCGCCCTCGCGCGGCGGGCTGGGCCCGGCTCACCGCCAGCGGGCTGGCGTGGCGCTACGTTCGCCGGCTTGGCAGACTGGTGAACGCCACCATTGCCCCCTGCCGGGCGGTCGCGCGCGAGCTGGAGAGCGCCGGCGTCCAGAACGTGGTCCACGTGCCACTGGGCGTGGATCTCGAGCGGTTCAACCCTCGGCGTGCCGGGCGCGCCGCCACCACCCGGCGGCGCTTCGGACTTCCCGAGGGGCCACTGGCACTCTACGTGGGCCGGCTCGCCGCGGAGAAGGATCTGGATCTGCTGCTGGCCGGATGGATGGACGTCGAGCGGCGCACCGGCGCGCGGCTGGCGCTGGTCGGTGCTGGTCCGGCCGCGGCGTCGCTTCGCCGGAGCAGGGGAGGGGCGCGCGCCATCTGGCTGCCCTACGAGCGGGACCGGGATCTCCTCGCCGATCTGTACGGCGCGGTGGATCTCGTGGTGGCGCCCGGCTCCGCCGAGACGTTCGGCCTGGCCGCGCTCGAGGGGCTCGCCAGCGGCGTTCCGGTGCTGTCGGCCGACCAGGGCGGTGTGGCCGAGACGATCGCCTCCTCGGGGGCCGGTCGGCTCTACGCCTCGGGCGACGTCGCCCATCTGGCCGAGGTGGCGGTCGCGCTCCTCGGCGAGGATCTGCGCGCGCTGGGACGGGTCGGGCGGTGCTACGCCGAAGAGCACCACGGCTGGGACGCGGTGCTTGCCCGCCTCTTCCAGACCTACCGCCGCATTCTCGCCGGGTGAGTCTGCTGGTCTCCATCCACGACGTCACCCCCGCGCTCGAGTCGGGCGTGCTGCGCCTCTGGGCCATGTGCGCCGAGCGCGGCGTCACCCCGGCGCTGCTGGTGGTGCCCGACTGGCACGGTGAATGGCCGCTCGATCGACACGCCGATTTCGTGGGATGGCTGCGCGAGCGGGCCTCGCAGGGCGCCGAGATCGTGCTGCACGGGGAACGGCACTCCCACCGGGAGTTCGCGGCACTGGATCGTGCCGCCGCGCGGGAGCGGATCGATCGGGGGGTGCGCTCGCTCCGGGGGCTCGGTCTCGAGCCCGCCGGCTTCGTCCCCCCTGCCTGGCGCGCGCGGGAGGAGGGTCATGCGGCGGCCGGCGACGCCGGGCTCGGGTTCAGTGAAGACGAGGGGTCCATTCGTCTGCTCCCATCCGGCCGCCGGGTCCATTCGCCGGCGGTGCGCTGGAGCGCACGGACGCCATTGCGCGCGTGGGGATCGGTCGCGGTCGCGCGCGCGCGATGGCTCTTCCAGGGGCGGGCCCGGCACCCGCGCCTCGCCTTCCACCCTCGGGATTACGAGCACCCGCGCACCGCGCGCGACCTGTCCCGGACCCTCGACCGCTGGCCCTCACGCCATGCACCCATGACGTACGCGGCGCTCCGGCGCTCGGAGCCGACCCCGCTCCACGACGCGCCACTCGACGCACCATCCTGATGTCGGCCTGATGTCGTTCCTCGAAGCCACGGTCGTATGCGTGGCGCTCGTGGCCCTCGACCTGCTGGCGCGGGCCTGGCGCATTCAGTGGATCGTGCAGGGACTCGGACACCGGCTCGGATTCTGGGACAGCTTCGTGCTCAACGCGTTCGGCGATGCCGCCTGCGCGCTGACGCCGCTGCGGATCGGCGGTGAGCCGGCGCGTCTGGCGGGCATGCTCCGGAGCCGGGTGCCGGCGACCGCCGCGTTCATCGCCATCAGCCTCGAGGTGCTCGTCGCCTGGCCGGTCATCTTCGCGGCGGCCGGGTGGTTGGCATGGCGCTATGCGCCGTCCTGGTGGTCCATGGCGGGTCCGAGCCTGGCCGAGACCGCCAGGGAGGCGTGGCCCTGGGTCGTGCTGGTGACGGTCGTGAGCGCGCTGCTGTGGTGGTACGTGCGGCGAGTGGCCTCGCCGGCCGTGCGCCACGTGCGCCGGCCGATCCGGCGCGCCATGGTCTACTGGCGGCGCATGCCGCGGTGGCCGCTGGTGGCGAGCGTGCCGCTCAGCTTTCTCAACCTCGCCACCCGCGTGGCGATCCTTCCGGTTCTGGCTTTGACCCTGCCCAACCCGCCCGCGCTGGGTCCCATGGTGCTCGGCTCGTTCGGGTTGCTCTACAGCCAGTTGATTTTGCCGACACCCTCGGGTGCCGGAGCCGTGGAGCTGGGGTTCCTCGGCGGAGCCGCCGGGAACCTCGGCTCGCGATCGGGGTGGCTCCTCCTGGCGTGGCGCTTCTACACCAATGGCATCGGCATCATCCTCGGAATCGTCCTGGCGGCGCACGCCTACGGATGGCCCGCGCTCCGGCGGCTAGCGCGGCGGTGGAGCAATCCCGACTAGCAGGGTCGTGCGTTCCAGCGCCTCGGCCACGCCGTGCGGAACCCCCGCGGGCGCCCAGACGATCTCGCCCGCGGCGACCTCGCGGGTCTCCTCCCCCACAGTCAGCCGGGCGCGGCCGGAGCAGACGTAGTAGAACTTGTCGGCGGCCGGGTGTGCATGGACTTTCTGGGACTGGCCGGGCTCGAAGCAGTTGAGCCCGACGAACAGATGATCGCCGGCGCAGAGATCGGCCTTGGCCGCCTTCTCGGTGCTGAACACCGCGCTCTGGGTGATGCTTCGGAAAAAGTCGCTCATCGGCCGGTGAAGTGAAGGAGACGCAACATATCACGTCGGACTGGCGATCCGCCTTGCCGGGACTAGAATAAGCCCATGGCAGACACCCGCATCGAGCGCGATCCGCTGGGGGAGAAGGCGGTGCCGGCCTCCGCTCTCTACGGCATACAGACCCTCCGCGCCGCCGAGAATTTCCCGATCTCGGGTCTCCGGCCGCTGCCCGCCTTCGTGGACGCCGTGGTGTGGATCAAGCGCTCGGCGGCGCTGACGCACAGCGAGACCGGCCGGCTCGAGCCGCGGCTGGCCGATGCGATCGTCCGCGCCGCCGACGAGGTGCTCACCGGCGAGCATCGCGACCAGTTCATCGTGGACGTGTACCAGGCCGGCGCCGGCACCAGCCACAACATGAACGTCAACGAGGTGCTCGCCAACCGGGCCAACGAAATTCTCGGCGGCGAGCGCGGGGCGTACGCGCCGGTGCATCCCAACGATCACGTCAACATGGCGCAGAGCACCAACGACGTGATCCCCACGGCCATGCGCCTCGCGACCTTGGCAACGCTGCCCGGTACGATCCTGGCGCTCGAGCGGCTGGCCCACTCGCTGCTTGGCAGGGGCGTGGCCTTCGACGACATCATCAAGTCCGGACGCACCCACCTCCAGGACGCCACCCCGATCCGGCTGGGACAGGAATTCACGGCCTACGCCCACACGGTGGAGCGACACCGCGACAAGCTGGTGCAGGCGGCGGAGTGGCTGCGCGAGCTGAACATCGGCGGCACCGCCGTGGGCACCGGCATCAACGCCGAGCCCGACTACCCGCGGCTCATGGTCGGGCACCTGCGGCAGGTCAGCGGGCTAGACCTGCGGGAAGGCCGCGACCGCATTCAGCTCATGCAGTCCATGGGCGACGTGGCGTCGTTCAGCGGGGCACTCAGGGCGTACGTCCTCGATCTGAACAAGATCGCGAACGACATCCGGCTGCTGGCGTCGGGTCCCCGCACCGGGCTCGCCGAAATCGTCCTCCCCGCGGTGCAGCCTGGCTCCAGCATCATGCCCGGCAAGGTGAATCCGTCGATCGCCGAGATGGTGAACCAGGTCTGCTACCAGGCGCTCGGACTCGATCAGACGGTGGCGATGGCGGCGGAGGCGGGGCAGCTCGAGCTGAACGTGATGATGCCGGTGATCACCCACAACCTGGTCTTCGGGCTCATCATCGTGGGCAATGCGACCCGGGTGCTGGCGGAGCGCTGCGTGGACGGAATCGAGGCCGATGCCGCCCAGTGCGCCTACTGGTTGGAGCGGAGCCCGGCGCTGGTCACGGCGCTGGCCCCGAAGATCGGATATGCGGAGGCGGCCAAGCTGGCCAAGGAGGCGGTGACGAGCGGCCTCACCGTCAAGCAGCTCCTGGAAGAAAAGAAGCTCCTCCCGAAGGAGGAGCTGGATGAGGTGCTGAATCTTCGCGCCATGACCGAGATCGGTGTGCCCGGAGGGAAGGGCATTCCGGCGGGCGGCTAGCTCTCCCCCGCCCGGCGCCCGGGCTGCGGCTCGGCCCGTCGGTCGGTCTGCCGGTCCACCCTCCGCTCGCCCGCTCCGTCGCGCCTCTCCTGCGGACTGTGCAGCTCGACCACCCGGAACGGGGGGTCGTCCGGAAAGCTTCGCTGCAGCAGCGCCAGCGAGACGTTGTAGACCTGCACTCCTCCGACCGTCCTTCCCTCGAGCGTTCCATGGTGGGCGTGTCCGTGGAACACCACATCGACCGGGTAGCGGATCAGCGGCTCCTCGAGCCGGCTGGAGCCGAGATAGGGGTAGATCTCGCGCGGCTCGCCCTCCACGGTCCCGACGATGGGTGAATAGTGGAGCAGCGCGACCCGGCGGTCGGTGCGGAGCTTGCTGAGCGATGTCTCCAGCTTCAGCGCCTCGTCCACCGCTTCGCGCACGAAGAGCTTGATGCTCTCCTCTCCCCAGGGGCCCAGCGCCCGCCTGCCGAACCCGCCGGCGAACCCCTTGACGCCGGCGAACCCTACGCCGTGGACTTCGTAGGCGTCGCCGCTGTCGAGCACCTGTACGCCGGCGTCACAGAGAATCCGGCTCAGCTCCGGCACCTTCCCCGACTCGTGGTC
>JACDHV010000200.1 GCA_013820855.1 Gemmatimonadales bacterium
CGCGAGCGCGAAAGTCGAGTCCACCTCGACCGCCCGGGTGTACGACGCCAGCGCGGAGTCGAGCGTGAACCGCCGGTAGTGCCGCTCCCCCTGCAGGTAGGCTCTCAGCGCCGCGATCGAATCGGTGGTGAGCGACGCGATATCGAGGCTGGGCAGCGGCTCGCGAGAGCGCCAGACGTCCCGCAGGAGGGCCACGCTCAGCCGGTCCACCAGCGGCAGGATGCTGTCCGCCGGCCCGTCGACCTGGGCGCGGCCGAGGCGCTCGCCGCCCGTCACGGCGTGGAGGTCGGCCGCCAGGCGGACCCGGCCGCCGGTGGAGACGGCACTGCCGGTCACCACGGAGCCCGCGCCAAGTTCGCGGCCCAGCGCGAGCGACTCGTCCATTCCGCCAGGGGAGTCGGCGCCGCGGTCGCTCCATCGTTTCAGCACCAGGCGCGGGGCCACGGCCTTGATGCCGCCCACCCCCTGAAGATTGGTGGCGAGAAGATCCACCATTCCCTCACCCAGGACCTCGACTCCCGGGCCGGAAGCATTGAAGGGCAGCACCGCGATCGTTTCCGCCGCCGCCGCCACGGCGCTGGCGTTCGGCCGGGTGGCGAACCACGCGACCAGCCCGGCCGCCGCCGCCGCGACTCCCGCGGCCGCGAGCACGACGACCGTCTTCCGGCGCGGGCGGGAGGTCGTGCGCGCCTGCCTGAGAGCGGCGGCGAGCGCGCTCATGTCCGGGTAGCGGTTCGCGGGGTCGATGGCCATGGCGCGGACGATGACGTCCTCGAGCGACTGCGGGACGTCATGCCGGACCCGCCCGACATGGGGGCGGGGGGCCGTCATGCTCCGGGCCACCACCGATTGCGGCGTGCCGCCGGCGAATGGCGCGCTTCCGGCCAGCATTTCGTAGAGGACGCAGCCGAGGCTGTACTGGTCGGCTCTGGCGTCCACCGCGTCCCTGCCGGTGGCCTGCTCGGGCGCCATGTAGTGCGGGGTTCCCAGGGCGATGCCGACGAGGGTGAGCCCGCCCGCGGCCTCACCCGACGCCGAGGCTCCGCTCTCGATCGCCTTGGCCACGCCGAAGTCGGCGACCACGCCGTGCCCGCCGCTCATCAGGATGTTCTCGGGCTTGATGTCCCGGTGCACGACACCGTGCGCGTGGGCGTGAGCGAGGGCATCGGCGATCTCCGCCGCCAGCGAGATCGCATCGTCCACCGGAAGCTGCTTCTCGCGACTGAGCCGGCCCCGCAGCGTCTCGCCGTCCACGAAGGGCATGACGAAGTACGGCGTCTGTCCGCCGGTGCCGTCGTCTACGGTGCCGGAGTCGAAGACCGGAAGGATGTGGGGGTGCTGGAGCCGCGCGGCGAGCTCGATCTCGCGGAGGAAACGGGCGGTTCCACCGGGACCGCTCAGCTCGGGCCGCACCACCTTGATCGCCACGTTGCGGCCGTGGCGCAGGTCCCTCGCCAGGTAGACCGTCGCCATGCCGCCCGCGCCGATCTCCCGCTCGAGAGCGTAGCGTTCGCCGAGCGCGGCTGCCAGGCGCTGGAAGGTGTCGGTCATTGGATAGGAAACCTACCGGGTCCGATAGGTCTCGAAGAACCCCCGGCCCCGCTCCCGCAGCGACTCCCCCATGACCCGACCGCTGAGCTCGAACCTTCCCCGCATCTGGAGGAAGAGCCGGCGGAACGAGCCGGCGCCCATCTCGGTCGCGAGGGCGTGTTCCACCTCGACCGACAGGTTCACCGTGTCGGCTTCCCAGGTGCCGGTGAGGGTGAACCGCTCCGGTGCGCGGGCACCCGGCACGCCGTCGGCCGCGCGGCTTCCCACGTACCCGATCTTGCCGAAGCGAAAGACCCGGCGTACCCCGAGGGAGTCCACGAGTGCGAGGAAGAACGGCGAGGCGGTGGAGCGCTCGGGACCGTAGACGCCGCCATAGAGCAGATTCAATCGCTCGCCGCGTGCCGCTCCCCACTCCCAGGTGACGTCTCGCCACACGCCCCAGTTGTGGTCGTGGTAGGCTGGTACGTCCTTCACCTCGGAGCAGCGTTCCCGTACGCAGATTCGCCCGGCGGCCGAGGCGGAGAGCGCGGGAACGACGTACCCGGACAGGAACCGGTCGTCGCTCAGCTCGACCGGCGGGAAGTAGCGGTTGCGGTCGGGCCGCACCGCGAGGTCGAGCCGCACGTTCCCGCCGCCGCCATGTGCGACCGCGTGGAGCCGGTAGGCACCGTTCCGCTGCCGGACGAAGCTCTCGCCGATCGTGACGTCGGCACTCACGGTGTCGAACGCCACACCGGCAGCCGGCACCTCCGCGATGTAGCGGTCGTGGCGGCCGTCGGGCCGGCGATGGGTGATCAGCATGCGGCCGCCCCAGCGATCGTCGCGGGCGGTCAGGCTCACCTCGCCGCCGAGGAGGAAGGTGACGTACCACCACTCGTCCGGGCCGCTCACCAGGTTGAAGTAATGCCACTCGCCCCAGGTGGAGTCGGGGCTCCGCGGGAGGTGGAACCGGTCCATCTCGTCGTAGAGCTGCTGCGCGGTGGGCGCGACGTATGCCGAATCGGACGGGGAGTCGTGCCAGTGCCCCTCCAGCACGTCGAGGCCGGCGCCGAGCGCCGAGGCGCGGCTCGGGATCTCGCCGCCGGCGCGCACGGCACTCGGCCGGCACTCGCCCCTCGCGGGACAGAGATAGAGGAGCTTTCCCTCGATGGCGGGGGCCACCGTGCGCACGATATCGCCGTGCCGCTCGCCGCCGAGCGACTGCCGGGTGAGAAAGCGGGCGCGCTCGATGGTGAAGAACATCGCGCCCAGCCCGCCGGTGCGCATCGCCTCGACGTCGATGCCCTGGGGCAGCACCGTCACCTCCCCACCTCCGACGAGGGCGACGTCGCGGGACTGGTCCAGCATCGCCTCGCCCACGGAGAGCAGCACCACCATGACACCCACACCGATGGCGAAGCCGAGCAGGAGGAAGAGGGAGCGGGCCTTCTTCACCAGGAGGTGGCGGAAGGCGAGGGTGGCGATCACGGCGCCGCCGCCTCGGAGACGATCCGGCCGTCGAGCATGTGGACGGTCCGGCCGGCCTGCGCGGCGAGCCGCTCGTCGTGGGTCACCACGAGAAGGGTGGTGCCGTCGGTGTTGAGGCGGCGGAAGAGATCGAGGATCTCCTGCCCCGTCGCCGCATCGAGCTCGCCGGTGGGCTCGTCCGCCAGGAGGACGGCGGGGCGATTGGCCAGCGCGCGCGCGATGGCGACCCGCTGCATCTCGCCACCGGAGAGCTGGGTGGCGCGGTGGCCTTCCCGATGCCCGAGTCCCACGTAGTCGAGAAGTCGGCGGGCGCGGGCGCGGCGATCGGCACCCTTGACGCCGGCCTCGGCCATCGGCAGCTCGACGTTCTCGCGGGCGGTGAGGACCGGCAACAGATGGAAGCGCTGGAAGACGAAGCCGAGGCGGGTGAGGCGAAGACGGGTGAGCTCGCGGTCGCTCAGCGTCTCCAGCCTGGTGCCGAGGATCTCGACCGTGCCCGCGGTAGGGGTGTCGATCCCTCCGACGATCTGGAGCAGCGTGGACTTGCCGCTGCCGGACGGGCCCACCAGTGCGACGTATTCCCCCGGCTCCACCGTGAGCGAGGCGCCGCGGAGCGCGTGCACCGTCTCGCCGTTCATGGGATAGTCCTTGCGCAGATCGCGAGCGACCAGCATCGGCCGGCCGGCGGTCAGGTCGCCTCCGCGCGAAGCGTCGCGGCGATGGGCGCGCGGGAGGCGAGCCACGCCGGGTAGAGGCCGGCCAGAGATCCCGTCACCAGCAGCACGAGGGCCGCGAGGCCCAGCGTGTCGGCCCGGGGAACGAAGAAGGAAAACGACGCCGGAAGACCTGGAAAGCTCGTGAGAATGGCGTCCAGATACTCCGCGGTCGCGAGACCGAGGACGATACCGAAGCCGGCGCCCAGCACGGTGAGCGCCGTGCCCTCCGCGAAGACCTGGCGCACGATCGTCCCGCGGCTCACACCGATGGCGCGCAGGGTGGCGATCTCTCCGAGGCGCTCGTTGACGGTGATGGTGAGCAAGGTGCCGACCAGGAGCACGGCGACGATCAGGCTCATGCCGCCGAGCACGTACGAGAGCTGGGTGAAGTAGACCAGCCGGCGCTTGGCCTGCACCACCAGATCGGCGACGCTGCTCACTTCCAGGTGCGGAAATCGCTCGCGGAGCCGGGCGGCCACGTCCTCGACCGCGGCACCATCCGCGACCTTCACCAGGAGGAGCGAGGCGCGGTCCTCCGCCGCGTCCCGGCCGAGCCGCTGCATCACAGGCAGCACCGTGCCGACGGAGGGCTGGCCGCGGTAGTCGTAGATCCAGCGGACCTCCCCACGCACGGCCAGCCGGCGGCCGACCGCCGCATCGGCCATCTGCGGATCCAGGCGGCCGACCAGCGTCACGGTGTCGCCCGGCGCCGCTCCGAGCAACTGGGCGGCGGTCTCGCTCAGCAGCACCCCCAGCGTGTCGCCCGGCGCCAGGTCGGCCCCTGCCGTCACTTGGTAGATCCCCTGTGCCTCGGGCTGAATGCCGTAGCCGAACAGAGTCACGAGCGAATCGTGCGCTCGGCCGTAGATGGAGGTACCGAGCACGGCGCCGGCGGCCTCGACACCCGAATCGGCGCGGATGGTCCGCACGGCGTGTGAGGCGCCGCCGATCGAGGCCTCGGTGTCGAACGGCAGGGTTCCCTTGGGCGTGAGCCGGATCTGGTACCCCCGCGCGAGGAGCAGGTCGCTGAACGACTTCTCGATCCCGCCGCTCAGCATCACCATGTCGAGCAGCATCGCCGAAGCGACCGCGATGCCGGCGAGGGAAAGCGCCGTGCGGAGCGGATGCCGCCCCAGGCTCTTGACCCCCCAGCCCAGCCCGGTCACGCCCTGCCCCAGAGCGCCATCGGCCGGGTGCGGACCAGACGCCACGCGGCGAGGGCGCCGGCGGCGACGCCGAGCAGCAGCGAAAGGCATACGCTGAAGAGCACGATCCGCGGCGTGATGAGGGAGAAGATCAGCTCGGTGTCGAAGAACTCACGGTAGTAGGCGTTGGTGGCGGCGCCGGCCAGAAAGGCGAGACCCGCGCCGAGCGCCGATCCCAGCACCGCGATCAGGGCCGCCTCCAGCACCAGCGCCCCGAAGATGGTACGCCGCCTGACGCCGACGAACCGCATGACCGCGGCATCCAGCCGCCGCTCCTCGACCTTGAGCAGCATGATGCACAGCAGGAACACGGCGCTGGCGACGATGGTGATCACGGCGATCGCCCGGTGGAAGCGGCTCACCACCTTGAATGTCTGCGACGACTCCGACGCGATGGTGGCGGAGGGATGGGCGCGGAAGCCGAACGCGGACCGGTTGAGCACCGCGGCCGCGCTGTCGGGAGTCACACCGGGCAGGAGGCCGACGCCGAACCGGTCCACCCGGTCCGGTGCGCCGAGCACGGCGGCAAGGTCCGGCAAGTGCAGACGGACCCGCAGCGACCTGCGGGAGACCTCGGCCGGATCGGGCCGGGGCTCGTAGATGGCCGAGACCACGGCGAGGTGCGGGAGTGACTCGGGAGCGGCGCCCAGGCGGACCGTATCACCGACGCCGAGGTCCAGCTGCTCGGCGACCGCGCGCTCGATGGCGATGCCGGTGCTCGGGTGCGGGGGCTCGGTGGCTTGTACAAGGGCGAGTGTCAGGCAGAGAGCGGAGATCACAGCTCGGCAATTTTCAGGGTGATAGCTGACGCCGGAAGGGATGCTCGAAGCTGAGATAGAGGAAGAGGGCGTCGGAGGCCCGCCCGCCGAGGGCGACGGTGTAGGCGACGCCGGGAACGATCTGGAGGCCGCCGTCGAAGTCGAAGGCCCAGCGAACGCCCGGATTGAGCAGGACGACGTCGTCCTCGGCGCTGTTCCACACGGTCTCGAGCATGAAGTTGACCCAGCGGCGGACGCGCAGGATGGCGCTGGCTCCGAGGCTGGCATCCACAGAGCCGGACGCGCCGTCCAGCGTCAATCCCGCATTGTAATGGGTTGCCAGGGCGGGGCTCACCACGAGGCTCACCGGGAAGTTTCCCTGAAGTCCCAGCGAGCCGCTGCCCCTGCCGGCGTTTTCGCTGCCGGTCGGCAGCACCAGGGAAAGCCGCGGCGCCACGAAGAGCGGGTGGTCGTCGCGACCGGCGAGCTGGTAGCGGTAGTTGAGCAGGATGTCGCCCACCCCGGTGCCGCGG
>JACDHV010000201.1 GCA_013820855.1 Gemmatimonadales bacterium
GGGGCGCGCACTGGCGCGCGGAGCCCACCGTCCACCCGGGCGCCAGCGACACTGGGCGCGACGCGACGACCGCCGTCGACGGCCGCCGCATCCCACCCCACCCCCTGAGGGCGCACCCCACGCCACCCCGCCCAACTGGTCGGGGCCGCGCGGCGTGCGCGGTGGCCCCGAATCGGTCCAAACCGGCGGCGCGACGACCCGCGGCGCGGATCACCGCACGGCTCGCGAGGCAGGCCGTCGAGCGGACGACCCCAGCCGCCGGCCCACCCGCCAGCGCCACACGTCGTGGCGCCGCGTGGACCCTCACCGCATCCTTCCACGACCGCGATCGAATTTCCTATCCGGATCTCGTAGCGGCCTTTCAGCAGCGTCCCCGGCGCGAGGAGCGCGGGGCCGGTCATCGCGCGCCGAGGCGCGCCAGAACCGTTTTGGCGTTGGCGCGCCAACCGTCTTCGGGCTGGTAACAGAAGGCTCGGCTGTCATCCATGAGCGCAGAGCGAAGAGGGCCATGGCGAATATGGTCGCCGCCGGGGACCGTCGAACCCGCCTGGGGCACCGCGTCCGCACCGAAGCGAGCCCTGTTCCAAATGGCGGCGATGCATCCCCGGGAATTCGCGATATAATAAGACCCGGGTCCCTGTACCTGTGAGACGATTCGTTGGCGATGCACGACTCCCACCCGCAGTCGGTAAGCCGCCTGCTCCAGGAGCTGGGGGCAGGGAACCGTGGCGCCTTCGACGAGCTCTTTCCGCTGGTCTACGACGAACTCCACCGGATCGCCGAGGGGCAGCGTCGGCGCTGGAACGGTGACGAGACCCTCAACACGACCGCCCTGGTCAATGAGGCCTACCTCAGACTGGCGGACCAGTCGGCACCGGAGTGGCAGAGCCGCGCGCATTTCCTGGCCGTGGCCTCGACCGCCATGCGACAGATACTGATCGACTACGCCAAGGCGAAACGAACCTCGAAGCGCGGAGGCCGGCTTCCGCACGTCGCCCTGCACGAGATCGAGGCCGCGCTGCACCAGGCGACGGACCCGTCCGGGGTGCGCGATGAAGCCCTGATCGCTCTCGACGATGCTCTCCGCCGCCTGGACCAGCGGGACCGGAGGCAGACCAGGATCGTCGAGTGCCGGTTCTTCGGCGGCATGTCGATCGAGGATACCGCGGAGGCGCTCGGCGTGTCTCCTGCCACGGTGAAGCGGGGTTGGTCGATGGCCCAGGCATGGCTGTACCGTGACCTCAAGCAGTCCGTGAAGGAGGCACCATGAGCGGGAGAGACCCGGCGTGACCGAGTCGATCGGCCGCAACCGGGCGGAGGAGCTGTACGAGCGGGCCCGGGCGCTGAGGCCCGAGGCCCGCGCCGCGTTTCTGGCCGAGGCCTGCAGGGGCGACCCCCGCTCGAGGCCGAGCTGGGCTCCCTATTGGCGCATGCGGAGCCCGCCGAAGCGTTCTTCGTGGGGCTCGCCGAGACGGTAGTCTCACCGGCGCTCGGGCACCAGGTCGGCCATTACAGGCTCCTCGGCGCTCTCGGCAGGGGAGGCATGGGGACGGTCTACCGGGCTCACGACACCAAGTTGGACCGGGAGGTGGCGCTCAAGTTCCTGCCGCCCCACTTGAGCGCACAGCGGGAGGCCCGGGAGCGGCTGCTGGTCGAGGCCCGCGCCGCAGCCGCGCTCGATCATCCGAATGTCTGCAGCATTCACGAGATCGGGGAGACCACCGACGGCCGGCCGTTCATCGCCATGGCGTGCTATGAGGGGGAGACCCTGAAGGAGCGCCTCGGCCGGGGACCCCTGGCGCCGGCCGAGGCGGTGTCGATTGCGATGCAGATCGCCCGCGGACTGGGGGCAGCCCACGCCCGCGGTATCGTCCACCGGGACGTGAAGCCGGGGAACATCTTGCTCGGCGCCGACGGCACGGTTCGGCTGCTTGACTTCGGGCTGGCCAAGCTGGCGGACGTGACACTCTCCGGGCCCGGAGTCACGCCCGGCACCATCGCCTACATGTCACCCGAGCAGGCGCGGGGCGACGCGGTGGATCACCGGACCGACCTCTGGTCCCTCGGCGTGGTGCTCTACGAGATGCTCACGGGAGAGCGGCCGTTTCGGGGCGGGAACGACCGGGCGGTCATCCAGGCGATCCTCCACGCCGAGCCGGAGCCCCTGCGGAAGCGAACTCGCGAGACGCCCGAGTGGCTGGGGCGGATCGTGGAGCGCCTACTCGAGAAGGAGCCGGAGCGCCGGTATGGGAAGGTCGACGAGCTCCTGCCCGATCTGGTCTCGGCTCCTCCTGCCGAGGCCATCGCGTTTGGGCGACACTGGATCCCGGAGTTCCGCGCGGCTGCCATAGGCGGGGCCGGCCTACTCGCAGCGGTCGCGCTGCTCTATCTGGCCCGAACGGTCGACGACTTCAAGGGACCCACGCCCCCGGCCAATGCGACCGATCCGGCGCCCGCCATTGCGGTGTTGCCCTTCACCGTGCGCGGCCAGGGTCTCGAGGTGTGGCGCGAGGGGATGGTGGATCTCCTCTCGATGGGGCTCGACGGAGCAGGCGGGCTTCGTGCGATCGACAGCCGTACGCTGCTCGCCAGGTGGAACGAGGAGATCCGCGGCGAGACCGTGGCCGACCTCGCGCTTGCTCTCGGCGTCGCTCGCCGGACCCAGGCGCGATATGCGCTCGTCGGCTCCGCGGTCGCGGCGGGGTCGCGGATTCGGTTCGCCGCGGATGCCTACGATCTCGAGAGCGGCCGGTCGGTGGGACAGGTTCAGGTGGAGGGGCCGCCCGACAGCGTCCTCGCCCTCGCCGACCGCCTGGGGATGCAGACGCTCCGGATGATCCTCGAGAAGGATCCCGGCGAGGTCCCCGCCATCGACCTGGCCGGCGTCACGACCTCGTCTCTCCTCGCGCTAAAGGCGTACCTCGAGGGCGAAGCCCACTTCCGGCGGTCCGAGTACCGTGGTGCTCAAGAGGCGTGGGAGCGCGCCGTGCGCGCCGACACGCTGTTCGCGCTCGCTTACTTCGGACTTGTGGAAGCGTACGCTTGGTACGAGGACGGGGACCCCGACAAGGCCCGGGAGGCGCTCGAGCGCTCCCGCCGGCTGGCCGATCGGCTCCCCTCGCCCGAAAAGACGCTGGTCCGGGCGCAGTGGACCGGGACGCCGGACCAGGTCCTCGCGATCGAGGAGGCGGTCCGCGACCATCCCGACGACGCCGGGGCGTGGTACGCTCTGGGCGAGGTCTAGGGCGCGGGGTGCCGGGCAAGGACAGTCCGCGCGCGCGTGTGACGGCCCTGTTAGCACGGGTATGCCAGATCCGGGCTGCTACCGGTACCCTGGGGCGCTAATTCGGAGCTCCGGGCCCGGGCCGCTCAGAAGGATCCCACCCGGGTAGCCCGCGGGGGCGGAGCAGGGAACACGAAGAGATCGAGGCCGTCTATCCAATGCGTCCCCGCGGGGTACGCACGGAACGCCTCCCGGTAGCGTTTCACGGTACTCCTCGATCACGGCCAACTGTTCCGCTGTCGCCGGCCGAACCACGTTTCCTTTCTATGAGCTGCGCCCACGGCGTGTAAGCCATGTGGGCTCCTCCTGGCTAGAACGGCAAACGGCTCGCCTGAGCCCCCAGTCCGCCGGGCCGGTGAATCCAGCTCCCAGGCAGTGATCATTCCGCCGCCTTGATCGGGATCACACCGGTGTCCGGGGCGCTGCCAACGAGCCGCCCGACAGCTTCGTGTAGGTCACCTTCGGTCGTGATCGAGTACCGTTCGAACATTATCCGGGTTTTATGCCCCATCAGCCGCATGGCAATGTGCTCGGGAATGCCGGCCGCTGTGAGGTTCCGCGCCGCGCTCGCGCGGAGCGAGTGGAATACGCGGTCGCGACTAAGCTTCACTCCGGCCCGCTCACACGCGCTCGCCCAGGCTCTTCTGAAGTGGCGGATCTGCTCACCCTGACGATGGAAGACGTACTGCGGGATCTTGCCGGTGCGGCGGGCCACATCGTCACTGTAGCCGCGCTGCGCGCGGAGCGCCTCTTCGAGCGGCGGCAGTCGGCGGAACGGGAATCCCCTGCCAGAATCGTTCTTGGTTGTGGTGCCGGCGACCGTGGAGGTCGGTCGGAGCCGCAGCACGCCCTCCTGCCAGTCCACATCTGCCCACTTGAGGTTCAGCAGCTCCCCACGGCGCCAGCCAGTCCAGAAGGCGACCCGCACGAGGTTCCCCACCTCCGGGCCGATCTCCTTCGCGATGTTCTCCATCTCCTCGCGCGTGAAGAAGCCGGTGCGGGCATTGTGGACGCCGACGTGCGGGAAGTGTGGCCGGCTGCGGAGCTGTCCCTTCTGCACCGCCAAGTTCATCCCACGCTTCAGGACGGACAGTTCGTACCGCACGGTGGCGGGCTTCGCCTCCTTTAGGCGCTCGGCGGCGTAGTTCTCCAGGGCATTGGCCGTGATGGCGCGCGCCTTCCAGCCGCTGAAGTGCTCGCGCAGACGGTCCCACGCGTTCCCCGCCCGCCTTAGGGATCGCCGCCCGCTGTTCTCGTAACTCCGGCGGAAGCCCGCTTCAAGGTCCTCGAAGGCGAGCCGCTTCGCCTCGTCTCCTATTTCCATGCCGAGGGCGTGCTCCCCCACGCGCCGATTCAACAGCGCCTGCGCGTCGGACTTCTTGCGGCTCTTCGACGACTCGCGCTTGCGCTTGCCGTTGATGTAGTAGGAGATCCAGTACGTCTGCAGCTTCTGGCCGGGGTTGTTCGGGTCCTCGGGTAGGTAGACCGACCCGGTGCCGCGCTCGCGCGATTTCGCCATCGATTGGTCCGGTGTGAGGGGTCGGGCACCTTTGTCCGCAAAATCCGCACCCCGCCCGGCGATCCAGGCGGAACGGACAAAGGTTGGGCAAAGGTTGGGAGGTCGAGCGGTGGGCTAAGTGCAATGGCCAGAGAGGGAATCGAACCCCCGACACGCGGATTTTCAGTCCGCTGCTCTACCAACTGAGCTACCTGGCCTCGGGGCGGGGAATATAAGGAAACCGCTAGGGCCGGCCAACCCCGCCGAGGCCCGGCCACGCCAGCTCCAGCAGCCTCGGAAGCACGTCGCCGGCCGGCCCCGTCAGGTGGTGGATGCCGGCGCCCCGCCGCTGCCCCTCCATTGCCGTGTTCACCACCGCGACGACCGCGCCCCCTGCAGCCGCGAGCCACGGAAGCGACGCGGCGGGCTCCACGAGGTTCGACGTGCCGAGCGCCAGGAAGAGGTCGCTCTCACGGGCGGCGCCCCGCGCCCGCTGGAGCGACTCCTCGGGGAGCGCCTCGCCGAACCACACAACACGGATTGTCGTCCGGAATCGATCCGTCCGGACTGATGCGAACCAGCTTCCCGATCCCCGACCCCAGGTCCTGGGCCTGCTCCCGGTATCCCTGCCGGTCGCCCTGGGTGACGAAGAGCTTGCCGTCGGGCGCGAACACCAGCCGCGAGCCGAAGTGGCCGCTCCCCTCCACCTTGGGCTGCTGGCGGTAGATCACCCGTACATCCTCGAGCCGGCCTTCGCCGAGCCGCCCGCGCGCCACCGCCGTTCCCGCTCCCCCCGCGCCCGGCTCGGCATAAGACAAATAGACCAGGCGATTCGCCTCGAACTTCGGATCGATCGCCACGTCGAGCAGTCCGCCCTGGCCCTGCGCCTGGACCTCGGGCACGCCGCCGAGCGGCCGGGAGAGTCTACCATCCTTCCCGACGATGCGAAGCCGCCCGGGCCGCTCGGTCACGAGGATCCGCCCGTCGGGGAGGAACTGGAGCGCCCAGGGATGCTCCAGCCCCTTCGCCACGGTCTCGACGCCGACCTTCCCTTGCGTGGAGCTGGGGGTCGGCGAGCGCTGCGACGGGCCGGCGTATGGCGTCTGGGCCTGGCATTGCGTCACCAGCGGCGCCATCGTGAGCAGCCCAAGCAGCCCCGTTCCATGTATCACCCGGGTGGGTCGCATCCTGAGCTCCTTTTGGTCGTCGGAGTACGGTCGCTGGAGTGTCGCAACGTTCCGGTGCGCCGGGCAAGGGGCAGGAACCGCGCGATCCCCTACTGCCGATGGATGGTTCCCCGCATATTGGACGCATGCCTCAGGCATCCTTCCCCAATCTGACCGTCCTCACGCATCCGTTGATCGTCCACAAGCTCTCGATCCTGCGCGATCGGGACACCAGCACCCGCGACTTCAAGCAGCTGGTCAGCGAGATCTC
>JACDHV010000202.1 GCA_013820855.1 Gemmatimonadales bacterium
GATTTGGGGCCCGACGGACGAGCCCATGGGGCAACGCGCGAGAGCTCGCGAGCGCGGTGAGCTGCGCGCGCTCCGTATCACTGAGGGCCACTTCGAACGTGCGAGGGCGACCACGCGGCATATCGGGCTCCGAGAAATTATCCCCGAAGCCCTGCAAGAATAATGCACGAAACTATTGGGACTAAACACTAGCGGAACTGATGTACTTGCAGCAACAACGGGATCCGAACAGCGCTCGCGGGTCAGCAGCGGAGGACGACCGCGGAGTTCGAGTCCGGATGTATTGAGGGGTGCAGATTGCCCTCAGCGCGGAATCAACGCGCCGGGATGTTCCGGGACCACTCACGCCGATACGGAATCAGGGATGAGGAGTAAGGTAATGGGCCGTTATGACATCCACAGGCCCTAAATTGTGTAGCGCCTGGCGCTCCCCGCCAGATCTACTGGCCAGGCTCAGCGTGCTCCCCGAACCGAGCTCGGCGCGATCCTCGGCCCCGGTTCTGAGTGAGATGAGAGCTGTTCGACGATCACTTCAAGGTCGGAGTCCTTCGCTCACGGTACGTGCTTCCGCACGGCGAAGGGTTCGTCGTGCTGCGACCGGAGGTCGAGTCCAGGAGGTATTGGTGCTCAACTGGCTCGCCGAGGTGCGGTCGCGGATGGATCTGCGCACCACGGGCCGAACTCGTGACTGATGGCGGTAAGAAGGAGGTAACCATGGCACCTGCCCAGGCGCGGACGGTCGCCGTCCCCCCGTCCACCAAGGCCGGCAAGGCCGGCCGCAAGCCTCGGGACGACCAGCTCGACCTGTTCGGTCTCACTCACCCGGGTCGGGTCCGTGCGGAGAATCAGGATCACTTCCTCGTGTGTACCGTGCACCCGGAAGTCGTCATCCATGGGACGAGCCTGCCCGCGCCCGACCAGTTGCCGCTCCGGGGTGAGCGGCTGGCCACGCTACTGCTGGTGGCAGACGGCGTCGGGGGCGGCAGCGCCGGCGCCGAGGCGAGTCAGCTCGCGACCGAGACGATCACCAAGTACATCGCCTCGACCCTCCGATGCTACCACACCGCGGGATCGGCCGCCGAGCACGAGTTCTTCGACGCGCTCCGCGCCGCGGCCCTGGAGGCCCACAACGCAGTGCGCGCCGAAGCAGCCGAACAGGGCGCCGTCCCGGGGCCAGGCGGCGGCAGCGGGATGGCGACCACCCTCACGCTCGCGATCGCGGTGTGGCCGTGGCTCTACGTCGTCCAGGTCGGTGACAGCCGCTGCTATGAGTTTTCGCGCGGGACCCTGCGACAGGTCACGCGCGACCAGACGATGGCGCAGGAGCTGGTCGACCGCGGCGTCCTACAGCCCGAGCAGGCGGCGACGTCACCCCTCGGCTCCGTGCTGGCGAGCTCGATCGGCGGCAGGGAAGCCGTGCCCGAGGTGACGCGCCTGGATATCCGCCGGCGGGGGTCCGTGGTACTGCTCTGCAGCGATGGGTTGACGCGACACGTATCGGACGAGGAGATCGGCCGGCAACTGGGGGCGATCGAATCCTCCGAGCAGGTGTGCCGTGCCCTGCTCGACCTGGCTCTCGAGCGCGGAGGCAGCGACAACATCACCGTCGTAGTGGGCCGGGCAAGGCCGGAGGAGCGAGGTACGTAGCCGGCGGATGCCGATGACCGACAACCTCGATCGACTGCAGGCCGCCCTGGCCGACCGCTACGTCATCGAGCGCGAGCTCGGGAGCGGGCGGCATGGCCCCCGCCTATGTCGCACAGAGCCTCTGGGACACGCCGACAGGCCCGGGAGTCTCGCCTATGACAGGCTTGTGGACCGGGCCAAATTTCCGGCGGGCTGAGTCTGTTTTTTTCTGCAGGGCGCGTCGGGGTCGAAATATTGTAACAGCCAATTCTCATTTTTTTCGGGTGACGCTCGGACCGCTGAACATTTCGCCGGCGAACAGCTCGAGCTCCCTTAACCAGGCCTTTGCTCCACCACCCCGGTCGAACTTTTCGAGGGGGGGGTCGCAGGATACGCGATGCTGGCCCGCCAGGCGCCGTGGGCATCCGACCTGTGCCGCACCTGTGCCGGAACAGGGGACAACTGCGGACTACACAGGACAACAGACCGAGGCCTAAGTCCAACGACCACAACGCCCGCGTGGTCCGCTATGGTCTGCCGTCCGCCCCGGCATTAGAACTTAGGATCCTGTCCCGCAAGGGGTCCGGGTTCGACTCCGCCGTTCGGACGGATGCTCGGTCTCGGGCCTTGTCGGCGCCCGCAGCCTGTGGAGCGGTCTTCTTGGTAGGCGTCTTGGGGACCGCTGGGCAGGCCCGAGCCAGCCGAGCGGTCGAGAGGTTGTGCCTCCCCTGGCTGGAGGTGCACGCCACCTGTCAGATTTGGTGCATACTCAGGGCTCTCACCATACCAGCATGACTATGTTCGAGCACCCCGGTCGATCCGTTGAAGGGGGGCTATTAACATTCTCCCTAGGCGGCGGTGACTGTACCCAAACTGTAACTGAACAGCAGACCACAGTGGACCACTCCAGACCAGCACCCCTGAAGCGAAGTCTTGATGCTACACTCTGATGCAGCCTTTCGTGGTTTACTGTTACGGTCGGTCGACGACCTTTTAATCCCTAGGTCGTGGGTTCGAGTCCCATCGCCCTCATCCCCTGGTATCCGTTTCGTCCCCGCATCCGAAACGATCGTAGCCTCTTGACCACAGGGAACCATCGGCTCAGGGGAATTCTCTTGCCGGGCGGTGCCGGTGGCCGGGGTACCGCGTTGGATCAGGATGCACAGTAACGGAGAGGACTGGACGGATGGGAAGTGCCGAAGGTGCCGCGATCGAATCGATGAGGACTCCGGGGCCGGGCCCCATCCTGGAGGGGGAGACGCGTCGCCGGCGTACCTTCGCCATCATCAGCCATCCCGATGCCGGTAAGACGACGCTCACCGAAAAGCTGCTCCTGTACGGAGGCGCCATTCACCTCGCCGGCACGGTCAAGGCCCGGCGGGCCGCGCGCCAGGTGACGTCGGACTGGATGGAGCTCGAACGCGAGCGCGGCATCTCGGTGACCTCCAGCGTGCTGCAGTTCGAGTACGCGGGCCTGCGGGTCAATCTGCTCGACACCCCGGGGCACGAAGACTTCTCCGAGGACACCTTCAGGACTCTCGTCGCCGCGGACTCCGCGGTCATGCTGCTCGACAACCGCAAGGGAGTCGAGGAGCGGACCCGACAGCTCTTCGACGTCTGTCGCCGCCGGCGGATGCCGATCTTCACCTTCGTCAACAAGTGCGACCGCGCGGGTACCGATCCCCTCCAGCTCCTGAGCGACGTCGAGGCCGAGCTCGGCTTTCAGTGCGCACCCGTCACCTGGCCGGTGTATCGGGACGGCGTCTTCAGCGGCGTCTACCATCGCCGCCTTCGGCACGTCATCCTCTTCGCCAGGCGCGGCGACCACGGGGCTTCGCGCGCCGACTCCGAGGTGGTGCGTCTCGAGGGCTCCGCTCTGGACGACGAGCTCGGCAGCGCGACGGCGCGACGGCTCCACGAGGAGGTCAGCCTGCTGGACGGAGCGGGGCATCCCTTCGACGCGGCGGCGGTGCTCGCGGGCGATCAGTCGCCCGTGTACTTCGGAAGTGCGCTCACGAATTTCGGCGTGGAGCCGTTTCTCGAGGATTACCTGTCCCTGGCGCCTCCCCCTGCCGCGCGTCTCTCGAGCCGGGGCCCGGTCGACCCCACCGATCCGCGGTTCAGCGCCTTCGTGTTCAAGATTCAGGCGAACATGGATCCACGACACCGGGACCGCGTGGCCTTCCTGCGGATTTGCTCCGGGCGCTTTGTCCCCGGTATGGAGGTGCGGGTGGCACGCAGCGGCCGCCCGGTGCGACTGGCGGCGCCCCAGCAGTTCCTTGGCCGCGAACGGGTCGCCGTGGACGAGGCCTGGCCCGGCGACGTCGTGGGGATCCTGGATCGCGGGCACCTCCGGATCGGCGACACCCTCGCCGAGGGCGACGTGGAGTTCTCCGGCATCCCTCGGTTCCCACCCCAGCATTTCGCGCGGGTATACCCGGCCGACCCGCTCCGTCGCAAGCAGCTCGACGCCGGTCTGCGGGCGCTCTCCGAGGAGGGCGCGGCCCAGGTGTTCTTCGCCGACGGCGACTCCAGCGCGATGCCGATCCTCGGGGCCGTGGGATTGCTGCAGTTCGACGTCATGCGATTCCGGCTGGAGCACGAGTACGGGGCCGCCTGCCGGCTCGAGCGCATCGGGCTCGGACATCCTCGCTGGATCACCGGTCCCGAGCCGGCGATCGAGCGCGCCGCACGCCAGCCCGGGCGCCTGCGCGTGTTCGACACCCGCGGCGACTCCCTCCTGCTCTTCGAGAGCGAGTTCGCGCTTCAATGGGCGCTCGACCACGAACCGGAACTGACGTTCGCGGAGCTGGCCCCCTGATCGCGGGCAATCGGCTGCCGAACCGGCCGGCCGGCCGACTGCCCTAAGTCTCGCGGCTCATGGGCGGCTTCCCGGGCAGGTCCGTAGACGTCCCGCCGGTTCCACGGGAATCTCCTGGCCGGATCTTCCTGCGTTTCCTGCGCTTCGGCCTGCTCGCGTGGGGTGGGCCGGTCGCGCAGATCGCCATGATACGCCGAGAGCTGGTGGACGAAGAGCGGTGGGTCACCCCGGCGCAGTTCAACAGCGTGTTCGCGGTCTACCAGGTGCTGCCCGGTCCGGAGGCCCACGAGCTCTGCGTCTACTTCGGGATGCATGCCGGCGGCCGCATCGGCGGCCTGCTCGCCGGCCTCGGTTTCATGCTCCCGGGTCTGGTGCTGATGCTCGCGCTGAGCTGGGCGTACGTCACTCTGGGCATGGATGCGGCGGTGCTCGCCGCAGTGTTCTACGGCAGTCAGCCCGCCGTGGCGGCGGTGGTCCTGCGGGCCGTGCACCGCATCGGCCAGCCGGTGCTGCAGGACCCATGGCTGTGGGCGATCGCCGGCGCCGCGGCGCTGGGGGAAGTCGGCGGGGTGCCGTTCCTTCTATCACTCCCGACGCTCGGCGCGGCGTACCTGCTGGCGCACGGCGGGCGGCGCACGGTCGCGGCGCTGGTCATCGCGTCGATCGTCGGGCTGTCCCTGGCCATGCTCTCGAGTCTCACCCTGCTCCCTGAGGCGGGCCTCGGACCGCGAGAGCGTGTCCTCGATGGCGACCCTACGCCGGCGGCGCTGTTCGCCTCGGGGCTGCGTACCGGACTTCTAACCTTCGGCGGCGCCTACACCGCCATTCCATTCCTCAGGAACGACGCGGTGAACGTGGGGGGATGGATGACCGACGCTCAGTTCCTCGACGGGCTGGCACTCACGGGCATTCTGCCGGCGCCGCTCGTCATCTTCGGGACGTTCGTAGGGTATATAGGGGGCGGCCTGGCGGGAGCGCTGGCCCTCACCGCCGGCATCTTCCTTCCGGCGTTCGCCTTCACGCTCGCGGCGCACGAGCACTTGCAGCGGCTCGTCACGCGTCCGGCCGTGCACGCCTTTCTGATCGGCGTGACGGCGGCTGTGGTGGGGTTGATCGCGGTTGCGGCGGCCGTTCTGGCGCGGGCCGCGGTGATCGACGGGTGGACCATCGCCATCGCGGCCGTCGGTCTCCTGGTGCTGTACCGCTGGCACGCGAAGCTCGCGGTCCCTGCGGCGGTGGTCGGCGGTGGCGCCGCGGGCTGGTTCATCCAGCGAGTGCTGACAGGCCTTTGACCTGGTGCTGCCGACAGCAGCTTGTGCGGATAGGGAGAGGGGGTATATTGCTACCATGTACCCCCGGTCACTTCGCGGAGCCGGTCTCCGCCTAATCAGCGCCATCACCTGCGCGCTCACCCTGGTCTCGGTATCGGCGAGGACACTCTCGGCCGGGCACGAACAGCACCGTGGGGGCGCCAGGGTTGCCGGGACCGCGAACCATCAGGAGCACTCCGCGACGCACACTCCGGCCGTCCGTTGGGGAACAGCGGTGGCGTCGGGGTCGAGCGAGTGCCCCCATTGCCGCTCGGGGTGCAGCGGCACCACTCACTGTCACGCCAACGGTGTCGCGGCGCTCCCCGCGGTCGGCGCGGTCGCGGCTGTCGTGCACGGCAGCAGCCTTCCACAGAGCTGGCTGCCCGACCGTCCGCTCGCCGCCAATCCCACCCCGCCCACACCGCCTCCC
>JACDHV010000203.1 GCA_013820855.1 Gemmatimonadales bacterium
GATGTACCCCGACTGATAGATGCACGCCGCGACCCGGCGCAGGTAGGCGCGTTCCATCAGATCGGTGCGGGCCCGCCGGTAGTTGAGGTTGTAGCGGTAGACGATGCGCGCCGGGTGCAGCAGGGTCGCGTAGGCGGCGAGGCGCACATCGCGGGGCGTGTCCACCACCACGGCGTCCGCCCGAATCCGCCGGAGCACGCGGAGCAGCGCCCACACCTCGCGGGGTCCGGTGTTCCGGCCGTGGATCTCGGTCACGGGGAGATCCATCGCCGCCAGCCGCGACGTGAGACGAGGCACGGCCGTCACCAGGTGAGCCACGTGGCCGCGCTCTCCCAGGCCTCGCGCCAGCTTGGCGTAGCTCGCCCCGGAGCCGCGCCAGCCGTTGGCGGATGACAGCAGGGCTACACGCATCGGGGAGCTATACTAGGCGCATGCGCATCGTCGTTCTCGGCGCCGGCGGCACGCGACGGACGGAGATGGCGATGGTCCGCGCGGCGCGAGGCTTGGGACATCCCTGCCGATTGGTGGACGTCGCGGGGTGGCATCGAAGGCTGGGCTCCCTGGCCGGCGCGCTGGTCCGGCGGCTGGCCGACGGCTTCCGGCCCGACGCGGTCGTCTTCACCCGCCACGCCCACCACCTCGAGGCCGAGCAGGTCCGCGAGCTGAGCGCCGGGCGCGCGGGCGGCGTGTGGTACTTCGACTATGCGCCCACGCCCGCACCGGAGCTGCTCGACCTCGCCCGCGCCGCCGGGCGCCTCTTCGTCACCTGCCGCGCCCAGCTCGACGCCTACCGCGCCGCCGGCATTCCGCAGGTGCGCTTCCTTCCGCAGGCGATGGATCCGGCGTACGACCGTCCGGCGTCCCGCGCGCCCACCCGCTACCACTGCGATCTCTCTTTCGTGGGCTCGGGCCAGTACCCCGACCGCCATCCGCTGCTCCGCCGCCTGGCCGCCGTGGGGAGTCTCCAGGTGCGCGGGCCCGGATGGGAGAACGTGGCGGAGCTTCCGGTGGCGGGCGGCCCCGTATGGGGACCACGCTTCGCGCGGGTGGTGGCCGGAGCGGCGATCTCGGTCGGGGCACATGCGATCGCGGGCCAGGAGACCCAGGTGGCCTGCGACTCCAACCGCATCTGGAAGGTGCTCGGATGCGGCGGCTTTTATCTGGGGGCGTGGCAGCCGGGAAGCGAGAGCTTCGCACGGAACGGCGAGCATTGCGCCTGGTATCGGAGCGCCGACGAGGCGGTCGCGCTGGCGGAGCGCTACCTCGGGCTCCCCCGGGAGCGCGCGGCGATCGCCGCCGCGGGACGGGAGCACGCCCTGCGCCATCACACCTATGCTCACCGGCTCCAGCTGCTGCTCGAGGGCGGGGGTCACACGATCGTGTAGTTGCGGAACTCGAACACGCGCACACCGGTGAGCCGTTCGATCCATCCGGACACGTAGTAGCGCAGATGGTGCCACTCGAACCGCCGCGGCGCGATCACCCGCTCCGGATCCTCGAACCGTCGCTCGATCCACTCGCGCGCCGTGGCGGGGTGGCTCCCCTCGAACGGCCGGATGCCGGGAATCCAGGCGAGCAGGGGCAGCCGCTCGTCGGCGTTGCGCCAGGGATACATCGTCTTGCCGAGCTCCCGTTTTTCCCGCAGCGCGTGCGCCGGCCGGGCCCAGCCATAGTGGAACATGTGCGCGCCGGTGAGCCGCGCGCGGATTTTCCGATTGTCCGGGCCGACCCGGAATCCCTGCGCCCCCTGGTATGGCCGGATGTCGAGCGCCGGGTCGAGGCGCACCGCGCGCACCTCCCGACGGTACCACCGCCGGTGCGTGGCGATGGTCTGAAAGCCGCCGTAGAAATGGAGGTATCGCACCAGCAGCCCCTCCACCCTCGTGTCCGGATCGTGCTTCCGCACCGCGGCCGCCAGCTCCTCAGCGCCCGTCTCGTGCAGCACCTCGTCCGCCTGGATGTAGATGCCCCACGGGTGTGAGCAGGCCCGCATCGCGCGGAGCGTCTCCGCGCCGAGGACGGTGTTGCGCCGGCTCATGTCCCAGTCGGTCTCGAGGATCCGGATCCGCGGGTCGGCGATCGCGCGCACCAGGTCGAGCGTCTCGTCCTCCGACCGCCCCACGTTCACCACGACTTCGTCGCACACCGGCAGAATCGACCGGATGCTGGCTTCCACCGGGAAGTCCAGCTTGATCGCGTTCCTGACGATGGTGAACCCGGAGATCTTGACCACGCGCTCGTTCCGCTCGGGAGTGACTGGGCGACAATCTCACCGCGGAGGAGCGGCCGGAGCAAGCGGCACGCCGGCGGCCAGCGACCGATAGAGCTCGAGCGTGCGCGTCACCGTCCGGTCGAGGCTGAAGGTGACGCGGGCGGTGTGGCGCGCGGCCTCGCCCAGGGCCGCCGCCAGCGCGGGGTCGGCCAGGAGGCGCTCGATCGCCGCGGCCCATGCGGCAGGATCGAGCGGAGGAACGATGAGGCCGTCGGTCTCGTGGCGTATCAGGTCGGGGTTGCCTCCCGCGGCCGAGGCGATCACGGGCTTTCCCAGCGCCATGGCCTCGAGCAACGACTGGGAGAGGCCCTCCATGCGGGAGGGAAGGAGGGCCACCTCTAGCAGCCGATAGAGCGGCGCCACCTCGGTGGTGAACGGCACGCAGACCACGGTGTGCGGCGCGCCCACCGCCCGGGCCCGTGTGGCGAGGCTCCCGCCGGGATCTACCCCCGCCAGCACCAGGCGCACCGGCGTGCGCACCAGCCCCAGCGCGTCGAGGACGACCGGCTGATCCTTCGGCCGGGATACGATGCCGATGGTCCGGCGGCCCGGCTCCCATCCGATACGATCCTTCCACTCGAAGAGCGCTCGGTCGGAGACCGGCCGGTCCACCCGCGCCGGCACGAGGCCGTTGGGGATTACCGTGAGTCTTCGTCCCGGCGTGCCCCGGCGGCGGAGCGCGCCGGCAACCGCCTCGCTCACCGCGACGACCCGGTCGGCCGCGCGCGATGCGAGCCAGTTCTCGAGGAAGAAGGTGCGCGGCATCTGCCGGCGGGTGAGGACCAGCGGCACGGACAGTCGTCCCGTCAGCCGGAGCCAGGTCAGTGCTTCGCGGTCGCGGGCGCTCTGCGAGTTGACGAGGTCGACCTCGTGCCGTGCGATCAGGCCGGCCAGGGCCGCGGCGTTGGCGCGCCGCTCGCCGGACGCGAGCGCCAGCGGCCGCACGGTGAGTCCGCCGTCAGAGGCGAGCGCCTCGACCTCCGTCTCCGGCGGGCACACGAAGACCACCTCCGCGCCCGCTCGCCTGAGGCCCAGGCTCAGGTGCAGCGTCGAGGTCACCGAGCCGGCGCCCCCGCCCTGATGGAGCACCTGCATCACGCGGATGGGCATGGAGGGTCAAGATGCATAGATTGTCCGCTCCATGCACATCGCGCTGTTCTTCTGGGACGTCCTGCCCGCTCCGAAGTACGGGGGCACCCAGCGGATGGTGGTGTGGCTCGCGCGCGGTCTCGCCGAGGCCGGCCACCGGGTCACGCTGATCGCCGGACGGGGGTCGGATGTTCCGGAAGCGAGACTGGTTCCGGTGGCGGTCACGGAGGCGCGCCGGCCCGACTTCGACATCCGGCCGCTGCTGCCGCCCGATCTCGACATGCTGCTCACCTACGTCCCACTGCGCACGCCGCCCGAGGTGGCTTACCTCCGCGTGCTGCCGGGGAACTGGAAGCCAGGCACCACGGGCGCTCCCAACATCATCTACCTGAGCCGAAACCACGCGGAGCGGCACCGCGGCACGGCGTTCGTCTACAACGGTCTCGACCCGAAGGAGTTCGAGTATCGGCGGGACAAGGACGACTACGACCTCTTCATCGGCCGCCTGCACTCGACGAAGGGCTACAAGTGGGCGATCGCCGGAGCCAAGCGGCTGCGGCGGCGACTGGTGCTGGCGGGCGGCTGGCGCCCGAGCCTCAGCCGGTACGTTCGCTACGCCGGTAGCGTCGGCGGCGCGAAGAAGGCGCGGCTGATCGCGGGCGCCGGGGCGCTCTGGATGCCGGCGCTCTGGGAGGAGCCGTTCGGCATCACGCTGATCGAGGCGCTGGTGAGCGGCACGCCGGTCCTGGGCACGCGGCGGGGCGCGCTCCCCGAGATCGTTCCGCCGGAGGTGGGCGCGCTGGGCGACACGCTCGACGAGCTGGTGGAGCGCCGGGCGGCGCTGGACGCGATCGCGCCGGAGGCGTGCCGAGCCTGGGTGGAGCGGCACTTCACGCATCGGGTGATGGCGGAGGGATACCTGCGGATGTTCCGGCACTACCTGAGTACGGGGACTCTCCCCGAAGGGAAGCTGCTGGCTTCCTGACCTCGGGAGCGGAGCCCATCCGCGTGGACGAGTGGGGTGCGGCCGGCGGTCGGGTGGGGGTTCTAGGCGAGCAGCGGCTGCCCCATCCCGACGTCGCGGAGCAGCGCGGCCAGCCGGTGCATGTAGGTGTGCTCCGTCAGCGCCCGCTGGCGCGCGCCGGCGGCCACCTGCTCCGACCAGGCGCGGTCCTGCAGCGCCTCGGCGAGCAGCACCCTGAAGTCCGCCGCCGAGCGCGCGACCAGAATCTCCGACCCTTCGCGGAAGTGCCGGTGGATGTCGGGACGGTCCTCCACCACCTGGGGCACCCCGATCGCCGCGAGCTCGAAGAGGCGGCGGTTGCAGCCGGGATCGGCGCCATCGCTCTCGCCTGAGCACTGCACGTTGACCGCCACCGACGCGCCGGCGTAGGCCCGGATGTAGTCGCCGTGGTCGAGCAGCTCGCCCCGGCAATAGTCCCGCAGCTTGGTCTTCCGCCAGCCGGGCCCCCACACGGCCAGCCCGAACTCCACCAGCTCCGACAGGAGCCGCTCGCGGTGCGGCGTGGCGGTTCCGGCGAAGACCACGTTGGCGCGGAACTGGTCGCGCGAGCGCATCGGGCGGTGCACCGAGGGGTCGCAGCCGGGAGGCAGGTAGCGCATGGGCGGCAGGCCGATCGTCTCGCTGGTCTCCGCCACGGCGCTGCCGGCCGCGAAGACCACGTCGTAGGCCGCGGCCAGCGCGGAGATGGAGGTGTGCGTCCGCCGCTCGTCGCAGAACCAGTTCACCCAGAGCGCGCTGCTGTCCCGCTTCAGCTCCGCCACCAGCTCCGGCGGCAGCTGGCTCCCCTCCAGCACCAGTACGACGGCGGGGTCGGTCTGACGCACCGCTCTCGCCATGCGGTCGTGGAGCCCGACTCGTCGGAGCCGGTTGAGCAGCCCGCCCGGGCCGACCAGGTTGAAGGAGCTGACGCGGCAGTTCAGGCGCTCGAGCGCGCGGCGGCGCAGCGCGGCGTGCGCGTGCATGGCCTCGTCGAATGCGCCGACCAGCAGCACGCGAGGATTCTCGGAATGTTCCAGGGGAGTGCGGACCGAAGTGTTCACTGTGCTCACCGCCGAAGAAAAACGGAAGCTAGCGAGCGGACCCAGGATCACAACCTCCGATATTCGTGGCTCAGCCGCCGCGAATGCCGACCGCCGCATCGTCATCCCGAAACTGAAGCTCGTGGAGCCGCCGGTAGAGTCCGCCGGCGCGGTACAGCTCCTCGTGGGTGCCCCGCTGGACCACCCGGCCCTCGTCGAGCACGACGATCTCGTCGGCGTCCCGCACGGTGGCGAGCCGGTGCGCGATCACCAGCACGGTCCGCTCCCGCATCAGGCGGTCGATCGCCTGCTGCACCAGCCGCTCCGACTCCGTGTCGAGCGCGCTGGTGGCCTCGTCGAGGATCAGGATCGGCGGATCGCGGAGCAGGGCGCGCGCGATGGCGATCCGCTGCCGCTGGCCGCCCGAGAGCCGGGTGCCCCGCTCGCCCAGCACCGTGTCGTAGCCCTGCGCGAGCTGGCGGATGAACCCCGCGGCGTTGGCCGCCTCGGCGGCCGCCTCGACCCGCTCCCGCGTCGCCCCGGGCGAGCCGTACGCGATGTTGGCGAACACGGTGTTGTTGAGCAGCACGGTATCCTGGCTCACGACTCCCAGGAGGGCGCGAAGCGAGCGGCGCCGGATCCGGGTGAGAGGCACGTCGTCCAGCAGGATCCGGCCGGAGGTCGGGTCGTGGAAGCGGGGGAGCAGATCCGCGAGGGTCGTCTTCCCCGCCCCCGACGGCCCCACCAGCGCCACCACCCTGCCCTTGGGGATGCTCAGCGAG
>JACDHV010000032.1 GCA_013820855.1 Gemmatimonadales bacterium
CCCGGCGACATCCAGGTCCTCGCCGCCCTCGGCAGGACCCACGCGCTCGACGGCCGGCCCGACGACGCCCGCGCCGTGCTCGCTCGGCTCGACTCTCTGTCCGATCAGCGGTACGTGTCGCCCTACCTGCTGGCCGGCATCGGAGAGGCGATGGGCGACCGGCGGCGCGCGTTCGCCTGGCTCGAGGAGGCGGTGGCCGACCGCGCGGGACAGCTGGTCTACCTGAAGCTCGACACTCGGCTCGACCGGCTCCGCGGAGACCGGCGGTTCGCCAGGATAGCGCGCAGCGTCGGGCTTCCATAGCGGGTGGGCGGCGACTACAATAGGCACGCTATGACCTCGCCGCGCCACTTCCTCGCCATTCCCGATTTCACTCGCTCCGAGCTGCTCTCCCTGTTCGATCTCGCCGCCCGCATGAAGCGGGGCGACTATGACGGGAAGCCTCTCGCGGGCAGGACGCTGGGGATGATCTTCGCCAAGAGCAGCACGCGCACCCGGGTCTCGTTCGAGATCGGCGCCTACCAGCTCGGCGGCCACGCGCTCTTCCTCTCGTCGCGCGACATTCAGCTTGGCCGCGGCGAGCCGATCCGCGACACGGCGCGGGTGCTCTCCCGATATCTCGACGGGATCATGATTCGCACCTTCGATCACGCGGACGTCGAGGAGCTGGCCCGGTTCGCCTCGATTCCGGTGATCAACGGGCTCACCGACCTGCTTCACCCCTGCCAAGTCCTGGCAGATCTGCTGACCGTTCGCGAGAGCCTCGGCGGGTGGGAGGGGAAGGTGGTGGCCTGGATCGGCGACGGAAACAACATGGCCAACAGCTGGCTGAACGCGGCGGGGATTCTGGGCTTCGAGCTGCGGCTGGCGTGCCCCGACGGCTACACGCCGAACCCGGAGATCCTGGAGCGAAACCGGCGTCTCACGACCGTCACCCTCACCGCCGATCCACGCGAAGCCGCCCGCGGCGCGCACGTGATCAACACCGACGTCTGGGCCTCGATGGGGCAGGAGCAGGAGCAGGAGGAACGCGCCCGCGCCTTTCAGGGGTACATGGTGGACGAGACGCTCATGGATACCGCCGACACGAACGCGATCTTTCTCCACTGCCTCCCGGCCCACCGGGGCGAGGAGGTGTCCGAGGGTGTGATCGAAGGCCCGAGGTCCCGGGTCTGGAATCAGGCCGAGAACAGGCTTCACGTTCAGAAAGCGCTGATGACGATTCTGATGGGCGACCGCGGATGAGTTCCACGACCGCCCTTCGCCGCACCCCTCTCTACGACACCCATCGGGCCCTGGCCGCGAAGCTGGTGCCGTTCGCCGGGTGGGAGATGCCGGTGCAGTACGCGGGAGGGATTCTCGCCGAGCACCACGCGGTCCGCACGGCGGCCGGGGTGTTCGACGTCTCCCACATGGGCGAGTTCGAGGTCACGGGGCCCGACCGGAACGCCCTCGTCAACCGGGTCACCTGCAATGACATCTCCACCCTCGAGCCCGGCGGAGTGCAGTACTCGGCGATCCTCACGCCCGAGGGCACGTTCGTGGACGACTGCACCGTCTACCGCTTCGACGACAAGCTGATGATCGTGGTGAACGCGTCGAACGTGGCCCGGGCGTGGGAGCACGTCGTGAAGCAGAAGGGCGGAGCCAACGTCCGGCTGAAGGACATCTCCGGCGAGGTGGGCCTGCTGGCGCTGCAAGGGCCGACCTCGCAGGCGCTGCTCCAGCCGCTCACCGACACGCGGCTCGACGACATCGGCTATTACCACTTCGATGTCGGGAAGGTCGCGGGCGCGCAGTGCTTCATCTCCCGGACCGGCTACACCGGAGAGGACGGATTCGAGCTGTACTGCCGCGAGCGCGATACCGTCGCGCTCTGGACGGCGCTCACCGGCGCCGGCGCCCGGCCGATCGGCCTCGGAGCCCGGGACTCGCTCCGGCTGGAGATGGGCTACGCCCTCTACGGCAACGACATCGACGACACCATCACCCCGCTCGAGGCGGGGCTGGGCTGGATCGTCAAGCTCGACAAGGGCTCGCCGTTCACCGGTGACAAGGCGCTCCGCCAGCAGAAGCACCGCGGCGTCACCCGCAAGCTGGTGGGATTCCGGCTCGACGGTCGCGGCTTCCCACGTCCCGGATACCCGGTCTTCCACGGCGGCCGCGATGTGGATGTCGTCCGGAGCGGCACCATGAGTCCTTCACTGGGGCTGGCCATCGGCACCACCTACCTTCCGGCCGACGCCGCCAAGCCGGGCACCAGGTTCGAGGTCCAGTGCCGCGGCGAGAAGGTCTCGGCCGAGGTCGTCACGCGGCCGTTCTACACCAGGGGAACCGCCAGGAAATAGGCGGTACGGCCGAACGGCGGCCTGCGGATGACTCTCCGGATCGCGATCCTCACCATTTCCGACGCGGGCAGCCGCGGCGAGCGGATGGACACCTCCGGGGACGCGATCGCGGCCTGGGCCGCCGGGCGGGGATACTCGCTGGTCGAGCGGGGGCTGGTGCCGGACGAGACCGGCCGCATCGCGGCGACGCTCGCCGCCTGGGCCGACGGCGGAAAGGCCGATCTCCTCCTCACTACGGGGGGCACCGGTCTCACGCCTCGCGACGTCACCCCCGAGGCCACCCGGGCGGTGCTCGACCGGGAGGCGCCCGGCATCGCCGAGGCGCTCCGCATGAGCGTCTATCCCCGGTTTCCCCGGGCGGCACTCTCACGGGGACTGGCCGGCGTCCGCGGCTCCACGCTCATCGTCAATCTTCCGGGCAGTCCCGGCGGCGTGCGAGACGGGCTCGCCGTCCTCGAGCAGATCGTGGAGCATGCCGTCGAGCTGATCCGGAATGAGAAAACCGGCCACTAGGCGCGAACGCATCGTACACCCGCTCACCCGCACCCTTCACCTTTTGCCGCTCACGCAGTTTTCTTTCGGCCATGTCATCGCAGATGCTCATCACCATGGACGATCTCGAGACCGCGGTTCCACTGAACGCGGCACTGGAGGCGTCAGGCTACTCCACGTCGATGTTCTCGTCCCTCGATGATGCACGCGGTGCCGTTCGCCGGGAGAGCCCCGACCTCGTTATCCTGACCGGCGCCGTGCACGAGTCGCACGCCACCCAGCTTGCCGCGCTGGCGCGCGACGCGGAGATCTCGACCCTGGCGCTGCTGGAGCCGACGGACTCCGAGCGCGCCGAGCGGGTGGGCCGGCTCGGCGTGACCGAGACGATGATGAAGCCCGCCCGTCCCGACGAGATCGTGGAGACCGCGCGGCGACTGGTCGAGCGGCGCCGTTTCCAGGAGCGCACGGGCATCATCGGGGAGAGTCCCGCGATCCAGGAGGTGCTGGTCAAGATCGAGCAGATGGCGCCGGTCTCCAGCACGGTGCTGGTGCAGGGCGAGAGCGGCACCGGCAAGGAGTTGGTCGCCAAGGCGCTGCACGACCTCTCGCCCCGGCGGGGTAGGCCTTTCATCGCCGTGAACTGCGCGGCATTGCCGGAGACGCTGCTCGAGTCCGAGCTGTTCGGGCACGAGAAGGGCTCGTTCACCGGCGCGGCGGAGCGGCGGCTGGGGCGGTTCGAGCTGGCGGACACCGGCACCATTTTCCTCGACGAGATCGGCGAGATTCCGTCCGCCACGCAGGTGAAGCTGCTCCGGGTGCTGGAGAGCCGGACGTTCTTTCGGGTGGGCGGAAGTCAGCCGATCAAGGTGGACGTCCGAGTGGTCGCGGCGACCAACCGGCCGCTGCGCGACGCGGTGTCGCTGGGCGAGTTCCGGGACGACCTCTATTACCGGCTCAACGTCCTCAACATCTATCTGGCGCCCCTGCGCGAGCGGCGGGAGGACATCCCGCTCCTGGTCCGCAGGTTCATCCGCGAGTTCGCCAGGGCGCACGACCGCATCTTCCGTGGCATCACGCCCGAGGCCATGGAGCGGCTGGTGAGCGCGTCCTGGCCGGGCAACGTCCGCCAGCTCCGGAACCTGATCGAGAGCATGGTGGTGCTCGCGCCCGGCGCCGAGATTCGCGCCAGCGACATTCCGGCCGACATTCTGGAGGGGCCGGGGACGCTGTTGCCGGTCCGGGTGCTCAACCGGGACCAGCCGGGTCATGAGCTGGAGTTCATCCTCCGGAGCCTGGTGGAGCTCAAGCTCCAGGTGGAAGACCTTCGCCGGCGCCTGGACGACCAGCCTCAGCGGGTCCGGGTCATCGAGCTGTCGGACCACGCCGTGGTCGCGGATGTGTTGCCGGAAGGCGACACCGATGGCGATGAACCTGTGGTGTACCGGCCGGGCATGACCATGGCGGACGTGGAGAAAGCCGCCATCGAGGCAGCCCTCCGGGAGTACCGGGGAAACCGCCGCAAGGCGGCCGAGGTCTTGGGGATAGGCGAGCGGACCCTGTACCGGAAGATCAAAGCCTATCGGCTGGAATAGCTTAGCTGTCTAAGGTCCGTAGGTCTCCATTGGCTAAGTGCTACTGTATCATTGTTTTGCACCCTTCGCGCTCTTGACAGTCCAGTGACTGGCCGTCAAATTGCGAGGGTCTTACCTGACTCCCCCCGGCCAGGGTACCCTTGAATTTCGCGATCGACGCCGAGCTCTGTGTCGCATGCTTGGCCTGCGTGCGCGTGTGCCCAACCGACGCTATCGCGGTGGCGGGCGACGAGCCTCTCCTGCTGCAGGTGGTGGACGAGGCCTGCATCCGGTGCGGCCAGTGCCTCCCGGCCTGCCCGCACGGCGCGGTCAAGGTAAATGGCGAGATCGGCAAGGCTCTCGCCATTGCCTCCCAGGGCGACGGCATCCTGATTCTGAGCCCGGAATCGGTCGCCCACTTCTACCCGGCGACGCCCGAGCAGCTCATCAACGCGTGCTACGCCGCCGGCTTCCGGGCGGTGACGCGGGGTGTGATCGGCGACGAACTCGTTGCAGCAGAATACCTTAAGCTCTGGGAAGAGGAGCCTTGGGGAACCTTGATCCGCTCCACCGATCCGGTGGTGGTGGAGACGGTGAGGACTCAGTACCCCGAATTGGTTCCCTATCTCGCGCCCGTCACGCTGCCGGCGGTGGCCGAGGCGCGATACCTGCGAGCGCTCTACCGCACGGGGCTCAGAATCGCGTACGCCGGGATCTGTCCACCGGTGGACACCAGCGACTTGGACGCGGCGGTCACCTTCGGCGATCTGGAGCAGATCTTCCGGATTCGGGGGGTGAATGTCCTGGCGCAGCCCAACTTCTTCGAACGGGTTCCGGAGGAGCGGCAGCGGCACCTGAGCACGGCGGGGGGGCTCCCGCTGGCGCTGCTGGACGAATCGCGGTATTCCAGCCGGCGGTTCCGCAAGGTCCGTGGCCTCGATGCACTCCGGGCGCTGGCCCGGGCGGTCGCGGTGGACCGGATGGATCTCGGCTTCGTGGACATCCTCTCGACGGAGGGTGTACTGGACCATCCACTCTCGGGACCGCGCGAAGAGCTGTACTGGCGGCGGGAGCTGCTCGCGAGCACGGAAGCGCCGCGGAGCCGCTTCCCGGTGGTGGATGCGGCGGTGGTAGCGAGCGTGGGGGCGACCTTCGCGATCAAGCCTCGACGGGTGCAGCCCGATCCCGCGGCGGTCGCGGCGGTGCTGGAGCAGATCGGCAAGGGTCCCAATGGGCGGCCGTGGGATTGCCGGGCCTGCGGGTTCGACACCTGTCAGCGGTTCGCCGAGGCGGCGGCGCTGGGCCGTGCGAGCATGCGGCAATGCACGCCCTACCAGGAGCGCCGGGCCGACGAGGCGCAGCGCGCCGCGGCGGTGGACACGATGACCGGGCTGAGCACCTACCGCGTGCTGCGGGACCAGCTGGCGTTCGAGATCGAGCGCAGCAAGCGGAGTGACGATGGCTTCGCGGTCCTCTTCCTCGACCTGGACCGCTTCAAGGAAGTGAACGACCAGTACGGCCACGAGGCGGGCAACGACATTCTCCGTGCCGTGGCGGGCGAGATCCGGAACGCCGTGCGTGCCTCCGACGTGGCTGCGCGGTACGGCGGCGACGAATTCGTGGTGATTCTCACCCGCACCGATCTCCAGGGCGGGGCGCGCGTGGCCGAAGCGCTGCGGGCGGGCATCGAGGGCACCGGACGACGGCTCGGCTATCCGCCGGGGCTCATCACGGTGAGCATCGGGCTGGCGGAGTTCGACCCGAAGGAGCCGGCGGAGGTGGATCTGCTGGTGTCGGCCGACCGCGCGCTCTACCGCGCGAAGGCGGCGGGACGGAACGCGGTCGCGTAGTCGCTGGACTGTGGCAGCCGAATGACAGGGCGACCCCCTTCGCCCACGGACTTATAGGGAAGTGGGGTACGGGCCGTGACGGGATTCAGTCCAAGACCAAGTGGGCCGGTCAACGTCGGCCAGCCGCCGCAGCCGGGCCAGCCGGGGCGGGCGAGCGGGTCGGCCGAGGCCATTCCGGATCCCTGGGGCGTCCGGCGGGCGGAGAACCTGCTCACCAGCCTGGAGGGAATTCTGTCGGCGCGGGTGGTGACCACGCCGCTGGGCGAGGTGAGCGAGGTCCACATTCTGGCGCAGGCGGGGCTTCAGCCCAAGCAGCTGGTGCGGAACATCGAGTCCGCGCTGCTGGCGCAGCTCGGGCTCAAGGTGGACCACCGGAAGATCAGCATCGCGCAGACGGCCGAGGTGCGGCCCATCGAGGCGCTCGAGCGGGACACGGTGCGGGAGCGGACGCTCCAGCGGGCGCTGCTGTTCGAGGGCATGTCCGTGGCGCCCGGCAAGCGGCCGCACCGGATCGCGATCACGGTGACGCTCTCGTTCCGGGGGGCGACCGAGACGGCGGAGGAGGAGGCGTCGGACACTCCGCGAAGCCGGGTGGAGGGCGCGGCGAAGGCGTCGGTGACGGTCATCGACCGGCTGCTGACGGATTTCTCCATCGCGCTCGAGGGCGCCAAGATCGTGGAGGCGTTCGACCGGCAATTCGCCTTCGTGGCAGTGCAGGGGCTGGGGGGTCGGGAGACCTCGCTGCTGACCGGCACGGCTGAGATCAAGGAGATCGCGGAGCGGGCAGCCGTGTTCGCGGTGCTGGACGCGACCAACAGGTGGACGGAGGCCCGCCGGCCGTAGGAGCGTTCTCGAATGACTGAGTGATGACACCGGGCGCACCTCGACTGCGCCCGCTGCACCCATAGGAGGCAGTCGGGGGCGGATTGTGGGGGAGCCGGCAGGCCAACCCATCACGGAAAGGACACACGGTTAGGGGATCCCGGTCTCTGCGGTACAGTTAGCAGGCAGGACGAGCACAGCGGAGACTAGCGGACAACTGATTGAGCGGAGCGTCTGGCAGCCATAGCGAGGCTCGCCACTTCCCGAGTCATTGCTTTCTCAAACGGGGGTGACGCTCATGTTGAAGATCAGCTGGATCGCGACCTTTACCAATGCTCTCGCTGGATTGTTTGGCAAGAGCGAAGGCCTGACCTGGCACTAAAAAGCGCTAGGTCACGACCGGGGTTCCCAAACCTGTACCAATGTCCAACGAATCTCGCATCCGATTTTTTGTTGGTTGCATCGCGGCGGCCAGTCTCGTCGTGGGCGCAGTTGTCATGGAGCTTCGGCTTGATTTTCCTGGCTGGTGGCCACTTGCAACATTCGTGTTCGTGGCGAGTTTGCTCGAGGGCCTTAACACACAAGCCCGGCTCTCTGCTAAAGGTTCTCTCTCCTTCATCATGCACATGTCGGCCGCGCTCCTCTTCGGGGGCTGGTGGGCGGCCGTCGTCGCTGCAGTATCGACATTTATTGGGGAACTCGCTCGAGAAAATCCGCCGATAAAGATCGCTTTTAACGTCTCGCAGCGCATTCTGACCGTAGCCTTAGCCGCGCTTGTTTATCAAGCCATGGGTGGACAATTCCCACCCGCGTACTTGATAACTGGCGGTGCGCTTGCGTCCGATGCTGTGCAGCGGGATTTAGGTCTGTTCTTCATATTCGCGGCTGTCTACTTCCTAGTAAACGCTGGGGCCGTAAACAGCGTTGTTGTGCTGAGTTCTGGCAGAGCTTTCCGAGAAGTCTGGAACATGAACACAAGAGGTGTGCTCGTCTACGATCTCGGTGCGAGTGCCCTGGCAGTCATGGTTGCATGGCTATATACGCGCTTTGATACGTGGCTCGGCTTCGGATCGCTCGGTCTAATTGGAATCATCGTACCTATCGTAGCGGTCCGGCACGTCTATGGCTTGTACCATCAGCTTGAGGACAGCGGTCAAGAGCTCCTGCAGGTGATGGTTAAAGCCATTGAGGCGCGGGATCCATACACCTCGGGTCACTCGCTCCGGGTGAGTGAAATGTCTCGGGCGATTGCGGTGGAGTTGGGACTACCTGCTAGGGAGATCGAACAGGTAGAGACTGCAGCACTCCTCCATGACGTAGGGAAAATTCACGAGGAGTTTGCGCCGCTGCTGCGGAAGGAAGGTCGGCTAACGCCGGAAGAAACAGCTCTAATGCAGACACACTCAAGCCGAAGCGCTGACCTGGTCGGTATCATCTCCAAGTTTCGGGGCTTCATTCAGGATTCGGTACGCCATCACCACGAGCGTTGGGACGGCCAGGGGTACCCTGACGGGTTGGCCGGCAGAAATATTCCACTGGCATCCCGTATAATTCTTATCTCGGATACGATCGATGCTATGACGACCGATAGGCCTTATAGGAAGCGTCTTAGCCTAGACATAGTGATTTCAGAACTTCAGAAGTGTAAGGGAACTCAGTTCGATCCTGCAATGGTGGAGGTCGCCATTTCGTCTGTTGCGGTTCGGCGCCTGATCAGCGGTTCAAACCTTCAATCCCTCGCCGTGCAGGCCAGTCCTGCACGATCTAAGAAAGTGAGTTGGCCAACTAGCGGTATATGGAAGGTTGGACGCGCCTAAACGCCTACGACCCGAAAAGCGCCAAGTCTATCGAGCTGTGTGACGACCGCGGGCGACAACTCTGCTAGCTGTCCCGATAAGAGATCCTGAAGCCTGCCTACTTCAGCGTTTGCCTTGGCAGCAATTATCCTGGCACAGGTAATCTCGACGCGGTCGAATGCATCGAAGCTTTGAAGTTCTCGGCCAAGATCGTCTAGAATTGGGCGGGCCGTGTCAAAATCGCCGTCCCTCTCTGCGACGAGAGCAAGCCACCGGGCAAACACACCGGCAAAAGACGGCGCACGAAGAATCGGGTGAGGCAGGACAAGCGTTTCCCGTGCTGTCGAAATCGCAGCAGCCTGTTGGCCGCAAAGCGAAAGGATGTCGGCTCCAAGCAACTTCCAAGCTTGAGTGAGCCAAGCTGGGCTGTCAGATGATATTCTTGAATCTAGCGCAGTAAAGGTCTGCAGCGATCCAGTGATGTCCCCCCGCATTGCAAGCGCAAAGGCCTGATAATAGGCTGCCTGCAATTTCTGGTAACGTGAGAACCGATGGTCCGTGGCGGAAGCTTTCCTGCTCCACTCCAATTGCTCATTGTAGTCGCCAAGTCGAAGGCAGCAGAGTGCCAGCTGAGCGGCGAGCATCGCTTGTTGAGTTTCGTTGCCGATGCGTACGGCAATGGAGTACCCAGCGCTGTATTCAGCTCGTGCCGCTTCGTATTGTCCTTCATAGCATCGGACAGCGCCTAAGCCTGCATGAACCCTGACAAGGCTCGAGTTGGTAACTCCTTTGGCGTGAAAGGATGCAGAGAGCCTTGTGAGCACCTCCGAACTGGTACGTTGACGCCCCGCGTAATATAGGAGCTGAGCGCGACACAAGGTGAGTTGGCTTTCCTCGTCCTCAGTGAGTTCGCTCCAGTCGACTGCCTCGACTGCCGCAAACAGTCCACGTGCGATCGATTGGTCCCGGACGTCTCCCATAAGTTGCGCCGCGGCATTAGCTGCCTTCAATCTCACCTGAACTGAAGTCGCCGATTCGACTATCGCGTGTAAGCTTCGGACATCTCGCCCTAGCTGCTCTCCCGTAGGTAGGAGAGTTCGATGTTCGGCTAAGATGGAGAACACAGTTCCAAGTGGCGAGGCTTGGGCAGCACTGTCATTCAGGAGCACCGTGGCAGATTCAGTCCAACGGCCTTGTTCCTGCAATACTTCGGTCAAGAGCAAAGTCGCGGCGGTGCGATCCGATGGGGCTAGCTGTGTCAGCGCCGTACTCAACGCCCGTGCCGCGACGTCCAACGCACCTTGCGCGATTGCCTCGGTCGCACCCCTAAACAAATAGGCCGGAAGCTCCGCGGCTCGGCCAGCTCGAGTCGCGTGCCAAGCTATCTCCAATCCCAAGAAGCGTATCCCTCTCTTCTCCTCAATCATCAACTGTTCGGCAATACCTGCGTGCAGTGCACGCCTCACGGTTGATGGTACTTCGAGATATGCTGCCGTTCTCACGAACTCATTAATAAACTCAAGTCCACGCCCCCCATCGCGAAGAACGCGATAACGGACTAGATCGGCTAGCGCTGCCATTACCTGTCCAGGGCCAAGATCGGCGATGGAATACAATGACAAATTATTGAGTCGAGGGCCTAAAACGGCAGCCACATTGAGCACGTTTCTTGTGCCATGATCCAAAGCAAAGATCAGGCGTTCGAGCACCTGTCTGTACACGGCAGCAGCTTCCTTGCTGCTGCCGAAGTCAGCAGTCATGGCATTCAGAGCAAGTGCAAGTGACTCCTCCCCGTTCGCCTCCCAATCTTGAACAAGCAACTCCAAGATCATGGGATAACCTCCGGCTGCCCGGATAAGGGTCCGGTGCAGAGTGGTCTCGCCTTTGAGGAGTGCAGCCAGCACTTCACTGCTTTCCTCGTCTGATAACGGTGGCAGGTCAATTGTCTTCATGCTTAGGGATCGAGCCCCAGCCTTTAACCGGGACGCTTGAGGCGACTGAGGTAGTTCCCCTGCTCGCGCAACGAGCACAAGCATGATCGGTTGGTCCAGTACTCTGCGCATTATCAGATGCAAAACGGATAAACTGGCCTCGTCACACAAATGCAAATCGTCAACGACCAATATTACTGGATGCTCCTCGGCAATTGTCACCAGCATTAGGTAGAGGGCCTCAGTCAGCTTAACGCGAGCCGTCTCGCCCTGACTCTCCTCAACAGGAGGAATCGTTGGGAATCGTCGCCTAACTTCCCCAACACTTCGTGCTAGCTCTGCCAAGGCTTCCGGAGGAGTGGCGGAGACCCCGGCGCGGTCCAAGAGCCCATGCACCAAGTTGCCGAGTGTTGCGTAAGGGATCTCCCGCTCCAGATCATAGCACTGGGCACGACTGATGGCTGCTCCTTCAAGGCCAGCCGCAGTGGTCACTCTATCTACTAATGTCGTCTTGCCGATGCCTGAATCCCCAAGGACGAGCGCATGTCGAGCCCTGCCCCTCTTCGTTTCCTCCCAGGCCTCGTACAGTACACGGTACTCTCGCGAGCGCCCGACAAAGGTGCGTCCTCGCCACTGATCTGTCGGAACCGTAGGGATCTGAGTGAGATTAGTGCGTTCCCAGCCACGCCTCCTCAGACGAATGGCCATGCCCTCAACAAGGTCTGTAGGCTGTGCTCCCACCGCCTCCGATAACTTTTTCTTCCACTCCTCGAATATTCGGAGAGCGGTTAGGCGGTCACCTGCAAACGCCCGTGCCTCCATCTTTGCCCGTACTGCTTCCTCGCTGAGGTCGTCGAGAGCCAGCATTGTGTCTGCGAAATGCTCAATTTGACGAGCATCTGCGGTGCGCCGGCAGCGATCAATGAGCTGCACTAGTCCAACCTTGATAGCGGGGAGGTAATTCCCCTCCTGTCGGTCCTTCCACAACCCAAACTCTGCAGCGTCGGGGATATCAAATCCCTCCAGAAATCCTGCAACCTCCAGAGCTTCCTGGGTCGCTGTGGCCATGATCTCACCCGCCAGTAGTCGGTTCAAGTCGAGATCGATGCGGCCAGCGGTGAGCATCACATGATCGCGGCTAGCTTCAATTGCTCCTACACCGACGCGAGGCCGAAGAATCGAAAGAGCCGTCGCGAGAGAGTGCCTTGCTTCGGGGAGGGGTACGTTTGGCCACAACAACTCCGCCAGCCGGTCGCGGCGATGAGCCCGGGGCCCCTCCACAGCCAAGTACACGAGGAGCGCAAGGTGCTTCTTTGTGCGGAATCGGATAGGCTCGCCTGACGGAGAGAACAAGGCGGGCTGGCCAAGACACCTTAGATATCGCCGTCTTTCCACTGAGGCTCCCGGACCGGGGTGATCCGAGATTATGCAGTATCGACAAGAGCCCGTCAACGATCGGAATGGCAAGGTCGCCGTCCAATTGACGATCTGTAATGTGGACGGGTTGGACTCGCTTGAACCTTCTCTGTGTGAACCGAACAAACCGTGGGTTTCATCGAGAATCTTGACCGGGCCTAGTGCTCCTCCCCGGGCTAATACGCCCCCCGGGCATGCACCCCACAATCCCTCCCCCCCCTCCAACAGTTTGTCCGCTTCAGAGCGGCTCCTGCGCAGACGCGTAAGGGGCCCCTACTAGACCTTCCGGGCTCCAATACCCGCGTCCGGAGCACACATGACCGCCGTACTGAGCCCCGACACCCCCTCTGGGGCGTACCGCGTCCAGCGCGCCCGTCCAGATAGCCCCTCCACTGCCTCCACGCCCACCCGCCAGCGCCTCGACCACGTGGACCTGCTGCGCGGGCTGGTTATGGTCATCATGGTGCTCGACCACGTGCGGGGCCTACTTCACCGAGGTCCGGTTCGACCCCACCCGGACCGACGCGGCCCTGTTCGCCACCCGCTGGATCACCCACTACTGCGCGCCGACCTTCGTCTTCCTGGCCGGCGCCAGTGCCTGGATCGCCGGCACCAGGCGCACCCGCGGCGAGCTAGCCCGATTCCTCCTGAGCCGAGGTCATTGGCTCATCCTCGTCGAGCTCACCATCATCACGTTCGGCTGGTACTTCACGACTCGAATAGCTCTGGGTGCCGTGGCGCAGGTCATCTGGGTGATCGGCGCCTCGATGATCGTCCTCGCGGCGCTCACGTACCTGCCGCGCGCGGCCGTCGCGGCCGCCGGCCTGACGATGGTGCTTGGGCACAATCTCCTGGACGGGATCGCGCCGGAACAATTTGGCTCGCTGGCCCCCCTGTGGCGCGTGCTGCACGTGCCGGGCCTCCTCGAGGTGGTGCCGGTGCTCCTGCTCTACCCGCTCGTCCCCTGGGCCGGCGTGATGGCGCTGGGCTACGCCGCCGGGCCCGCCGTCTTCTCGCGGCGCCCGGCCGCCACGCGCCGCCTCGCGTGGGCCGGTGCGGTGCTGGTGGTGGCCTTCGTGGCGCTGCGGTCGCTCGACTTCTACGGCGATCCTTCGCCCCGGCTCCAGGAAGGAGGAGCGGCCCTGCTCGCGATGTCGTTCCTCAACCTCACCAAGTACCCCCCCCTCGCTGCTCTACCTGTTGATGACGCTGGGACCGATGCTGGTGGCGCTCGCGCTGCTGCGCCGCGCGAGCGGTCCGGCCGCGAACGTCCTCATCACCTTCGGGCGGGTGCCGTTCCTCTTCTACGTGGCCCACCTCTACCTGGTACAGGCGCTCGCCGTCGCCGCGGGCACCGCCCAGGGCTTTCCGGCGTCCGCCTTGCTCGACGTGTTCATCCGGCTGCCCGATGGGTATGGGTTCGGGCTGTCCGTGGTGTATCTCGTATGGGCCGGAGTCGTCGCGGCGCTCTACCCGCTCTGCAGGCGCTACGCGGCACTCAAGGCACGGAGCCGCTCGCCCTGGCTCTCGTATTTCTGACCGACGGCCGCCCCACGAACGGGCGTGATGCTTGTTGCGCCGTGCCTCTCCCGGGTATGCTCCAGCACGACCCCCATCTGGAGATCCGGCCCATGCGCCGCCTTTGCAGTCATATTCTCGCCGCCAGCGCCCTAGCGGTCACTCTGGTCGCGTGCAGCGATTCCACCGATCCCGACGACGATCCGCTGCCCGACAACGCCGCCACCGCGGTGGGGCTCACGGTGCGCGACAACGTCGAGGCCTCCCTCGACGCATTCTTTCCCGCCCGGCTCCTCCAGCCGTTCAGCACCGGGCCCGCCAACACGCCCTGTGTGACGCCATCGTCACCCACCGACTCCGACGGCGATGGCGTGCCCAACGACGCGAGCTACATCTTCACGGCGCCTCCCTGCCGCTACGCGGGCGTGCGCGGCTTCGGGCTCGACGTAGTGGGGCAGCTCCGGATCGTGGATCCCGCGCCGGAAACCGCCGGCTTCGGCGCCGACATCACGATGACGGGTTTGCGCTTCACCCTGACAACCGATGACAGCGACAAGAACTACTCCGTCACCCGGAACGGGACGATGGCGCTCACCGGCAGTCCCGCGGGGCTCGAGCTGGCCACCGAGCTCCAGGTCGTGCGCACCTTCACCGGTCTTCCGGACGCGGCGGTGGAGCACGTATGGACGGTCGGCTTCAGCCCGGAGAACACCCTCCAGATCAACCAGCCACTCCCGAACGGGTCGGTCACGGTGTCGGGCACGGTCGGCTGGACCCGGGGAACCACCGAGAGCTTCGATCTCACCATCACCACCGCCACACCCCTGCACTACGACGCGAGCTGCGCCGCGACCGGACAGCGGTTCGACGCCGGTGAGCTCCGCGTCGCCGGCACCTTCGGCGGCACCCCGGGCTACGTGCGGATCATCTGGGAGGACTGCGGGGACGACCCGCGAATCGGATTCGTCGCAGAGGAGTAGGCGGTGCCTCGCCCCGACCTCTTCGCCGGCGGTGGTGAGCTGGGTGAGCTCATGCGCCGCTACGACTGGTCCGCCTCACCGCTCGGACCGGTCGCGACCTGGCCCCGCGCCCTCAAGACCGCCGTGTGCATCATGCTCACCTCCCGCCAGCCGATGTTCGTCTGGTGGGGCGACCAGCTGATCAACCTCTACAACGACGCCTACAAGACCATCGTCGGCGGCAAGCATCCACGCGCCCTGGGCCAACCGGCCTCCGTCGTGTGGCGCGAGATCTGGGCCGACGTGGGACCCCGCGCCCGCTCGGCCATCGCGAACAACGAGGGCACCTACGACGAGGCGCTCCTCCTCATCATGGAGCGCTACGGCTACGCGGAGGAGACGTACTACACCTTTTCCTACAGCCCAGTCCCCGACGACGAAGGGGGCAGCGGCGGGATCCTCTGCGCCAACACCGACGACACCCTGCGCATCATCGGCGAGCGCCAGCTCGCGCTCCTGCGGGAGCTGGCCGCCCGCCCGGCCGAGGCCCGCACCGTCGGCGACGCGTGCGCCCTCGCGGCGGGTGCGCTGGAGAGCGATCCTCGCGATCTGCCGTTCGGGCTCATCTATCTCCTCGAGCCCGAGGGGCGCCGAATGGTGCTCGCGGGCACGGCCGGCCTTGCCCCGGGCCACCCCGCGGCCCCCGAGACCGTCGGACCGGAGACCGCGCACCTCTGGCCCTTCGCGGAGGTGCTCCGCACCGGCGAGCTCCACCTGGTCTGCGATCTCACGGGAGCCGGCGAGCTGCCGGCCGGCGCATGGGACCGCCCGCCCTGCAAGGCCGTGGCGTTGCCGCTCTCGCCGTCCGGGGAAACCGGCCGCGCCGGTGTCTTCATCGCCGGACTCAATCCTTATCGCCTCTTCGACGACCGGTATCACGGCTTCCTGGGCCTCGTCGCCGGCCAGATCGCCGGCGCGATCGCCAACGCCAACGCCTACGAGGAGGAGCGGCAGCGCGCGGAAGCCCTCGCCGAGCTCGACCGGGCGAAGACCGCGTTCTTCGCCAACGTCTCCCACGAGTTCCGCACCCCGCTCACCCTCATGCTGGGCCCGCTCGAGGAGGTGATGGCGCAGCGAAATTCAACGGCTCCGTCCCGCGACCTCGACCTGGTGCACACCGCCCACCGCAACGGCCTCCGCCTGCTGAAGCTGGTGAACACCCTGCTCGACTTCGCCAGGATCGAGGCCGGGCGGGTGCTGGCCAGCTACGAGCCGAGCGACCTCGCGGCGACCACCGCCGAGCTCGCCGCCGGCTTCCGTTCGGCGCTCGATCGTGCCGGGCTGCGGCTCGAGGTGGACTGTCGGCCACTTCCCCAGCCGGTTTACGTGGACCGCGACATGTGGGAGAAGGTGGTCCTGAATCTCCTTTCCAACGCCTTCAAGTTCACCTTCGAGGGCGGGATCACGGTGTCCCTGGCCCCGACAGCGGACGGAAGCGCCGCCGTCCTCAGCGTGGAAGACACCGGCACCGGCATTCCGGCGGAAGAGCTGCCCAGGCTCTTCGAGCGCTTTCACCGTGTGGAGGGAGCCCGTGGCCGCACCCACGAGGGTACCGGGATCGGGCTCGCTCTGGTGCAGGAGCTGGTGCGCCTGCACGGGGGGACGGTCGACGTGGATAGCGAGCCGGGCAGGGGCAGCCGCTTCTCGGTTCGATTGCCGTTCGGCAACGCGCATCTCCCCGCCGAGCGGGTGGACCGGGGGTCAGTACTCGAGTCCACCGCCACGGGCGCGGGCGCCTACGTGGAGGAGGCGCTGCGCTGGCTCCCCGATGGGGCCGGCGGCGCCGCTCCCGCGGCCACCCCCCCGGTCGAAGAGGGGCTGCTGCCGCCCGTCGGAACCCGCCCGCGCATCCTGGTGGCCGACGGCAACGCGGACATGCGCGACTACATGCGGCGCCTGCTGGGCGATCATTACGAGCTGACGATCGCCTCCAACGGGGAGGAGGCGCTCCGCACCGCCCGCGAGGGCGGGATCGATCTCGTGCTGACGGACGTCATGATGCCGGTGCTCGACGGGTTCGGCCTCCTGCGGGACCTGCGCGGCGACCCCCGCACCGCACGGCTGCCGGTGGTCCTGCTCTCGGCCCGCGCCGGCGAGGAGGCGCGGGTCGAAGGACTCCAGGCCGGTGCCGACGACTACGTGGTGAAGCCGTTCGCCGCTCGCGAGCTGCAGGCGAGAGTCGCCTCGACGCTGCATCTCGCGCGGGTCCGCGCCGAGGCGAGTGCGGCGCTGCGCCGGAGCGAGGAGCGGTACCGGTCGCTCGCCGAGGCGACCTCGCAGATCATCTGGACCAGCGACTCGCGTGGACGCTTCACGACGCCCTCGCCCAGCTACGAACAATTCACCGGGCTCACCTGGGAGCAGTACGGGAATGGCTCGATGAGCGCCATCCATCCCGACGATCTCGACCGGGTCCGGGTCGAGCGGTCCGAGTTCATCCGGCGGGGCGAGCCGGGTGAGATCCGGTTCCGGATGCGCCGGGCCGACGGCGTGCACCGGCGGGTGGTAGCGCGGGGCGTGCCGATCCGCGACGCGGCCGGCAGGATCAGGGAGTGGGTCGGCACCATCACCGACGTGGAGGACTACCGGCAGGCGGAGGAGCGGCTGCGCCAGGCCGGTAAGATGGAGGCGGTCGGACGCCTGGCCGGCGGGTTGGCCCACGACTTCAACAACCAGCTTCAGGGCATCGCCGGCTTCGCCGGCTTCGTGGACAAGGATCCCGGATTGAGCGCGCAGGCGCGGCAGGACCTGCACGAGATCCGGAAGGCCGCCGAGCGGATGGCCAGCATGACGCACCAGCTGCTCGCCTTCAGCCGGCAGCAGGTGCTGCTGCCGGAGACGCTCGATCTCGACGCCGCCGTGGCGGACAGCCAGTCCCTGCTCCAGCGGCTCATCGGCAGCAACATCCAGATCGTCGTGCAGCTCGCGCCGGGCCCCAAGTGGGTGCAGGTGGACCGCGCCCAGTTCCTCCAGGTCCTGATGAATCTCGCCATCAACGCGCGGGACGCGATGCCCGGCGGCGGCGACCTGGTGGTGCGCACCGGCACCCGGAAGTCGGTGCCCGAGCGTGGCGCGGTGCAGGGTCCCTATGCGGTCCTCACGGTGACCGACTCCGGGGCCGGCATCGACCCCGATCACATGGCGCACATCTTCGAGCCGTTCTTCACCACGAAGGGAATCGGCGAGGGAACCGGGCTCGGCCTCTCGACCGTGCACGGCATCGTCACCCAGAGCCGGGGACACGTGTGGGCCGAGAGCCGGTCGGATGCGGGCACCACGTTCACCGTGCTGCTGCCGACGGTGCAGGAGCCCAGTAGCGCCGAGGCACTGCATCGGCCGGAGACCCCAGGTCGGGCGCCTTCCGCGACGGCACTGGTGGTGGACGACGAGGATATCATCCGCTCGCTGATGAAGCGGACCCTGGAATCCGCGGGGTACACCGTCCTCCTCGCCCGGAACGGCCGCGATGCGCTCGACGCGCTGGAACGGCACCGGGGGCGGGTGGACGTCGTGCTCAGCGACCTGGTGATGCCGGTAATGGACGGACGCGAGCTCGGCGAGCGTCTGGCGGCTGCGCACCCGGATATCCCCGTCGTGTGGATGTCGGGCCATCCCAAGGACACCGTGCTGGTCACGGGCACCGGGATCGAGCTTGAGCCGTTCCTGCAGAAGCCCGTGCCGGCGGAGCTGCTGGTGGCGACTGTAGGAGACGTGCTGGAGCGCGTGCGCCAACCGGCACGGGGGACGACTCCCGACGGCTGAGCCATCGCTCGCCGCCCGGTCCTGATCACCCCTCCTCGGGGCGCCCGAACATCAGCTGAATCAGTGGGCGGTCCTCCGGCTCCACCACGACGTAGACGTGGTCGCCCGGCCGGAGCACCGTGCCGCCCTTCGGGGGGACGAGCTGATCGCCCCGCACGACGAGCGCCACCGAGGCACCCTCCGGAAAATCGAGCTCGTCCAGCCTGAGCCCGCATACGACCAGCGCATCGTCGATGTAGAAGGACACCAGCTCTCCCAGGAGCGGCACCCGGGACTCGATGGCGAGCACCGCGTGGGGAGCGGGGGGCTCGCGCGACTCGAGTCCGAGCCGCCGGGTGGCCCACGCCACCGTCGCCCCCGGGATGATCGCGCTCAGCACGACGATGAAGAAGACGAGGTGGAAGATCCGGTCCGCCCCCGGCGCGCCCACCAGTACGGGAAAGGTCGCGAGCACGATCGGCACCGCGCCCCGCAGCCCCACCCAGCCGATGAAGAGCGTCTCGTTCCGGGGATAGCGGAAGGGGGCCAGGCAGAGAGCGACGACCAGCGGCCGGATCACCAGCGCGAGCAGCAGCGCGACGATCACGCCGAGCAGCGCCATCTCGCCGAGCCGGGACGGAAAGACCAGCAGGCCCAGCATCAGGAACATGCCGATCTGCGAGAGCCACGCGAGCGCGTCGAAGATCCGGAAGAGGCCGGCGCGGTAAGGAAGTGGGCCGTTGCCGAGCACGATGCCGGTGAGGTAGACCGCCAGAAACCCGCTGCCCTGGGCCAGGGTCGCGACCCCGAAGGAGAGCAGCCCGAAGGCCAGCAGCAGCGCGGGATAAAGCCCGCCGGTGACGAGGTGCAGCCGGCTGATGAGGGCGCGGCCGAGGTACCCGGCGCCGATTCCGATGACCGCGCCGATCAGGAGCTGCGTCACGATGCCGAGCAGCATCTCCATCAGCTGCAGCTCGCCCGGCCTCACCAGGTTGAGGGCGAGTGTCATGGTGAGGATCACCGCGGCCGGATCGTTCACGCCGGACTCCACCTCCAGCGTCGCGGCGACCCGGCGCTTCAGCTGAAGCCCGCTCGCGCGGAGGACGGCGAAGGTGGCCGCCGCGTCAGTGGAAGACACGATCGCGCCCAGGACCAGCGCCGCCGGCCACTCGAGACCGCCGAGGCGCGCGACCCCGGCCACCAGGCCCGCCATCAACACGACCCCGACAAAGGCCAGCACTCCCGCCGGAGCCCACACCCGGCGGACCACCTCCAGCGGCGTGTTCAGCCCGCCATCGAACAGGATGAGCGTCAGCGCCAGCGTGCCCATCCTGAAGGCCAGACGAAAGTCGCTGAACGGGATCCCGCCGATCCCCTCCGACCCGGCCAATATGCCGACGACCAGGAAGAACAGCGCGATCGGCACCCCGATGCGCTGCGAGGCGCGGCTGGACAGGACGCTGACGGCCAGCAGAACGCCGCAGATCGTGAGGAGGAGGGCCGTGCCCGTCGGTTCGCTGGTAGGCATAGAGTAGGACGCAGGTTAGCACCCGACAGCGGGGCCACGCCAGCCTCCGGCATGGTGGTTGCCCATTGAGGGCCGTCCACCCTCGGCCGAGGCCGGGTAGATCGCTGCAGCCGGTCAGGGGGCGCGCTCCAAGGACATGGTACATCGCCGTTTCGAACCCCGTTCCGCACCCGACGTCATGGAGGCGAGTCCTATGCGTGTCCCGCATTTCGCGAGGCGTTCACTCGCCGCGCTGGCTCTCACCGCCGCCGCGGCCGGCTGCGGCGGCGGCGACTCCAACGCCCCCGATGCCCCCTTCGATCCAGCGGGGACTACCTCCGACGTGGGCGCGATGGGGGCCTCGTTCGATTCGCCGGTGATGGAGGGCTACGCCTCGGCCAGCGAGGGGATCAGCGCCGTGCTGGGTGCGTCCCCGGCCGCCGCCGCGATCATGGTGACCCCGACCAAGGCGCTGCTCACCGGCGCTGGACTGGGCGCAGGCCACTACGCCGCCGCCGTCGCCAAGGCCTACGCGCGGCCAACTGGAGTGATCCGCCCATCGCTCTCGACCGCGGCCATCCTGGACGAGCACCTCGGGGTCACCTTCGTCTACGACACGGCGACCGACGGGTACGAGGCTTCGGATCTGAGCGGCGCCCCCGCCGATGGAGCGCGGTTCATCGTCTACGCTGTCGATCCCATCTCCGGGTCGCCCATCGAGCCCCTGGTGGAGGTGGGCTACGCCGACATCGTCACCACCGAGAGCGCGAGCGCGGCGACGGTGCGGGTCGAGCTGGTTTCCGCCGGCGTGACCTACCTGGACTACGCGGTGGGTCTCACCGCCAATTCGAGCGCGATCACCATCGACGTCTCCGGCTTCGTGACCAACGGCGACGACCGGGTGAACTTCGACCTCGACACCCGTCTCACCTCCGAGGCCGTGGTGCTGGACTACAGCCTCACGGTGCCGACCCGGGGTGGCTTCCGGATCGATTTCGAGGGAGAGGCAAACGCGGCCACCGTAACCACCACGCTGGAGGCGCGCGGGCCGCACGGCACCGTGACCATCGCCGGCAGCCAGAGCGCCACGACCGGCAGCTACGAGGTCGAGGTGAACGGCGCGCTCTTCGCGACCATCACCCTCTCGGAGGGCCAGGCGCCGGTGATCGCGGGCGCCGACGGCGAGGCCCTCACCGAGGCGGAGCTGAACGCCCTCGCCGCCCTGTTCGCGGTATTCACCGAAGGCTTCGGCTTCTTCCAGGATCTGCTCGCCCCGGTCGGCTC
>JACDHV010000204.1 GCA_013820855.1 Gemmatimonadales bacterium
ACGTTCCGGATCGCGTTCGACCACACGTCCCGGTTCCATGAGCCCAACGTAAAGCTGTCCGTTGCGCATCACTACCCCCTCCGCGGCGGATACAGGTGTCGCGGACTGCGGGAGCGCGCGGGCTACCGGAGGGGGCGGACGCGGCCTCGCAGCGCGCGGATGCGGGTGAGGGCGCGGAGCACCACCATCAGGGTGACGATGGTCCAGGCGGCGGTGTAACCGATCTTGGCGGGGTTGCCGGCGGCGGCGAGATGGAAGACGAAGTACCCGGCGACGAACAGCGCGTCCACCGCGAGCACCGCCGCCAGCAGCAGCAGGAGCTCGCGCCTCACGAGAGAGGAGGAGCGGTTCCGGGGGCGAGCAGCCTCTCGCACCAGGCCACCTCGATCTCCAGCCGATCGATCTCGGCCCGATTCTCCGCCAGACACTCCTGCAGATCGCGACCGCCGGTGGTGGTCTGAAGGGTGTCCATCACCTCGCGAAGCGCCGCCAGCTCGTAGGTCAGGAGCTGGTGATACCGGGCGGCCGCTTCCGGACGCGCCGGCGCCAGGCGCCGCAGCTCGGCCTTTCGGTCGAGCGTGTGCTCGATCGAATGGCGGGCCGCGTAGTCCTCCAACAGGATGCGAGGCCGGCGGCGCTCGAGCGGAGGGTTGAGGAACGAGAGCCGCCGCCGGTGGTGGCTGCGAAGCTCGTCCAGCGTCTTGAGAAGGCTTCGGAGGAGCGGCATCACGTCCGTACCTCGCACCGGTGTTGCTGCGTGACGGGCCAGTGATCGTGGGGGCGTGCGACCGCTACCGGCGCTCCTGCCAGACCGATCGCAGATACAGCGAGCCGGCGATCAGCATCAGACCGGCGATGATCGAGCCCGGCCCGCCGTAGTTCTCGAAACCGAACGGAACCCCATGCGGGCCCGCCGCGCCACGAACCATGGCGAGCGCGCCCAGCACGACCCCGGCAACGCCGAGGAGGGCGAGGAGGAGAAACAGATGCCGCATCGAGTCTCCAGGCAGGTGAAAAGTGACGGTGGCATGCACGAAAACCCCGAGGTGCCACGCCCGGCAAGCCCAAAAACGGCGTGTACCCGGCGGACGGGCCGGGCACGGTCAGGCGTTGTAGATCGCCCTGTCAACTGGAATGATCGTGAATGACGCGCCATCCTTCGGCCTGCCGTTCCCAGACGGTCGAGAACCAGCCGCTGTGCTCCGGCTCGCCCCCGCCCTCGAGGATGAAGCGGCCGACCACCAGCGCGTGGCCCTCACCCAGCCGCCGGATGGTCACCTGCTCGAAGCGCAGCTGCTGAATCGGCTTGCCGTCCTTGAAGAAGCTGCGGCGCAACGCGGCCGCGGTCCCGCTCTTTCCGACGATCGGTCCCTTCTTCGTCATGAACGTGATGGAGTCCGCGTTGTCGGCCAGATGGCCGTCAAGGTCGCCGCGGTTCCACGAGACCGCCGATTCGTCCAGCATGTCTCGGATTTCCCGCTCGGCTGCACTGGGGCCTTGTGCGGCGGCAGTGCCGGCACGGAGCACCGTGAGCGCCGCGAGTACCCAGCCCATTCTCGACCATGTCATCGTCCGCCTCCCGTTGAGTGCCGCCGAACCGCGTGGGCTCGTGCCCTACGCGGCCCGTCGCGCGACGGATTCAGGGCGGAGGCGGTGTCAGGATCTCGCGAACCCGATGCGGACATGGCTCCCGTCGCAGAACGGAGGGTTGGCGGTGGCGCCGCACCGGCACAACGCCGCGGAATCGGCCTCGGCGAGCGTCTCGCCATCGGCGCTCTCGATCCTGACCGGCCCTCTCAGAAGCAGCGGGCCGTCCGATGAAACCGTGATGGTGACCGCCGGCACGGTGTCGGTCGCCGCCTCCGCGGCTCCCGTGCGGCGCGCCCTCAGCGCTCCGGTCGGGCACCGGGCGACCACGGCCACCACCTCGCCGGCCGAAGCCCCGTCAGGTCGGATCCAGCGCTTGCGAGTCGGGTCGAACACCGCAGGCAGGCCGCGCACGCACTCCTCCGAGTGGATGCACAAGCGGCGATCGAACGTGACGGTGACCTCCGCGCCCTCATGGGTCTGGAGCAGACGGGAAGGAGACATGGTCGGATGGTAGGTCCGGCCTCGCGCGAATGCCACTCGGATGCACGCCGGTGCATGGCGCCGCTCGGTGGCCCAGGAACGGAACGCGCGTGCGGCTCGAGGCGAGCTTTCCCCTCCGTGGCTACAGCAGGGACGCGATGATGTGCGGGGCCGGGATTTCGAGGTGGTCGTGTCGGGCCCGGTCACCGCCTGCTGAAGTCCGGGGTGGCCGCATTTCCCTCGCCCTCCCGGATGAACGCGAGCACCAGCAGGACGGCGCCGCAACTGATGGCCACGTCGGCGATGTTGAAGGTCCAGAACCGCAGCTCGCCGATGCCCACGTCGATGAAATCCACCACTCCCCTGGAAGAGCGAAGGCGATCGAGCAGGTTGCCCACGGCACCGCTCGCGATGAGCGCGAGCCCCGCTGCCGCGAGACGGTCGGCAGGGGCGGTCTGGCGGTAGATGTGGGCCAGAATCAGGAGGGCGCCCAGCGCCAGCATCGAAAGGCCCACCCGTGAATAGGTGCCGAGAGAGAGGCTCATCGCGGCACCGGGATTGTACGCCAGGGTGAGGCGAATCAGCTCGCCGAAGAATTCATGCGGCACATTCGCGGGCACCAGGTGGGTCTCCGCGGCGCGCTTGGTAGCGCAATCGGCGAGCAGCACGAGCAGGAACAGCGGCCAGAAGCGGCGGGCCTTGGGCGTCCAGGACATCATCGAACGCTAGCCACGGACCAGTCACTCTGCGACCGGCCGGGCCGTGCCAAGCTCCCCGGGCCGCATCGCGTCCACGCCCCGCGAATCCCCGGTGACCAGCCGCCGGTGATAGTCCACCTGGCCCAGGTGGTACGCGAAGTGGCTCACGAGGTGGATCAGGTACTCCCCTGTCACAACTCGCGCCCCTCCGACGATCTCCGGCCAATCCGTATCCAGCGCTCGATCGCTTGCTCGATCCACGGCCGAGCGGAGGACGCTGCGCGCCGCCGCGATCTCCCGCAGCAGGTCCGAGCGCGAGAGGCCACGCGCGGCGAACTCGCGCGGGCGGTCGCGTACGAACCCCGTGCCGGCGAGATGCGCGCCGAGAAAGTGCTGGACATTGCCCGCGAGGTGGAGCACGAGCGTTCCGGCCGAGTTGGGGGCCCCTTCCGGCGCCAGCCAGACGGCGCCGTCGTCGGGATACGCCTCCACCTCGCGGGCGAGTGCCCGGAGGTCGCGGTCCAGAATTGCCGCTACCGCCTGTACCACCATGCCGGTTCCCTCCGCGTCATCGTCCCCCTCGCACGCTGAGCGGCCACTCTATCCGGCGCGAGGCCGACGCATCGCCCCAGACCGCCGCGAGACGACCGGCCAGCTTCACCAACGGATCGGTGCCCGTCACCTCGCGGCACAGTGCCACCGCCGACCAGGTGCCGACGTAGCCGAGCAACTGCGCGAGGCTCCACTCGGCCGCCATCGGCGGCGCCTCGATGCGAATCTCCTCGAAGGGAAACTGCAGCGTGCGATAGCCGGTCTCCACCCAGCGTCGCTCGGGCGGCCAGTACGACCCGACCACGCGATCGTAGAAGTCGTTCAGCACGTCGTCCACTGCCCCGCCGTCCACCCGCTGCCGTCCGTAGGTCCACACCACGAGCAATCCCGACGGACGAAGCACCCGTTGCGCCTCCGCGTAGAACTCCGGCAGCTCCAGCCAATGCAGCGCCTGTGCGACGGTCACCAGATCGACGGACCGGGGACGCAGCGGTACGGCCTCGGCCAGCGCGACGAGATAGCGGACTCGCTCGTGACGCGCGGCCGAGCGGACCTGCCCTCCGCTTGCGTCGCTGGCGAACACGGTGCCGAAATGGTCCGCGAGCCCGAGTGCCGCCTGCCCCGTGCCGGTCCCGCAATCCCACGCGACGTCATGCAGTGGACACGCGGCGGCGATCGCGGAGAAGAGAGCCGCGGGATATCGGGGGCGGTACGCGGCGTAGCTGGTCGCGAGCCGAGAGAAATGATCGGCGAAGGCGCGCACCGGTCAGCCGGGATTCACACGCCCGGCACGGGCCCCGGCTCCACCACCCTGAGATCAACCGCCTCCCGGGGGATCTCCACGCCTCGCAGCAGCAGCTTGACGAGGCGCGCCGTACCGTGGGTACGTACCTCGATGCCGATGCACCGGCGCCCGTGATCGAGGATCACCTGCTGCGTCCCGGGGATGTCGAGGGCCGCGCGGGCCCGCGGAAGCATCTCCTCGAGCACCGGAACGGCGGTGTCTCCGTTGCACGGCTTGACGAGCACCTGCAAACCCAGTGTCAGACTGAAGGCGGCGGCGGACGGAAGCGCGAGAGAGCGGAGCATGGGCGTTCTCCGGAAGAGGTTCTGCAACTTACCTTCCGCGGCGCAGTCTCTCCAGCACCCGGCCGGCTTGCCAGATGTGCCGATGCTGGTGGCGTGGCAGCAGGGTGAGACAGGAATACAGATTGTAACGCAGCCGGGCGTCGAACGGGGAGGTGATCCGCACACGGCTCAGGGGAAGGCCGTCGGCCTCGCGGACGCAGCGGAGCTGCTCCTCCTGCAGGCGATCGAACGTCTCCAGCGTGTGGGCCCGCGGCCCGGCGGCGGCGGGAATGAAGGGTGCCGGCGTGCGGACGCAAAGCCGTACCGGCGGACCCGCCGTGCGCCAGAGGATCCAGCCCACCGGATCGCGCCTGAAGCGGTTCGGCGGGCCCCCGCCGATGCTTCTCGCCTCCTCGATACCACGGCGCACGGGCGGGAGGTAGGCCTCGGCCGTGAGATTGAGATGCGCCACACATTCGGCCACCGACCAAGCCGTGGCATCGGCGCGCCTGTCCCACCATTCGTCGGGCAGCGAGGCATCCAGCGCGTGCAGCCTCACCTGCGCCGAGGTGAACTCTTCCGCGACGGCCTCGAGCTGCGGATGCAAGGTCCGAGGCCTATTCCCGGCCGGATGCCACCGCGAGGCATTCGATCTCGACTCGCGCGCCGAGCGCGAGACCGTTCGCTCCCATCGCACTGCGGGCCGGAAAGGCGGTCGGGAAGAAGGCCACGTACACCGCGTTCATGGCTCCCCACTCACCCATGTCCGCCAGCATCACGAGGCACTTCACCACCCGATCCATCGACGAGCCGTTCCGCTCGACCACGGCGCGGATGTTCTCCATGGCCTGGCGCGTCTCCGGCCCGATCCCACCCGACACGAGCTTCCCCGTGCTGTCGGTGCCCAGCTGGCCGGCGAGGTACAGCATGTCGCCCACGCGCACCGCCGCCGAGAAGGGGAGCGCCGTGTTGCCTCCGACCGGAATGAAGCTCGGCTCGGGCGGTCGCGCGCCCGCGCCTTCGCAGCCGGCGAGCAGCGTTGCCGCCAGCACGAGCCGTGTGCCGTGCCAGCCGGCCCGAGTGCGCTTGGGGTGAAGGCGAACGATGTCTGCGTCGGCGTCTCTGCTCGGCATGAGCACTCCTCCCCACCGGCTAAGGCCCGGTCGGCCCCTGGGGTGGGCAGCGGGTGTTTCCGACCTCGAGCACGGGAGACAACACGATCAGACGATCCGCGATGGCCGGCTCCGCGGCGCCCGGCGCGCGGAGATACCAGGCCCCGGGTGCGGCGTGCTCGCTCGGTCCGACCAGCGTTCCGCCGATTTCCCGGGCCACCGCCTCGCGCTCGCCCGCCGTGGCCGCCGGGTGGAACTTGACCATCAACAGATCCGGAGGATCGCCTCCGGACTCCTCGCACGCCGCGCCGAGCACGCTGTCCACCGGTGTGGGCGGAAGGGCCGGCGCGGTTGGGGGTTGCCGGGAAGCGGTGTCGCCCCGATGCCGTGCCGTCGTGTCGGCGGGCGCGAGCGAATCCCGCGCGGCCGCCGTATCGATGCGCGCGCTGTCCGGCGACGCCGCCGCCGTGGTATCGGCGCCTGGTGCCGGCGCCGCGGCCCCCGGGCTCTGCGCCAGACCGGAGGTGCCCGCCATCGCCGTCAGCAGTGCCGCGGCGATGCACGCCAGGCCATACTTTCGGCAGCAGGGTCGTGATCCGCTCAACCGAGGTGATGTCATGCGCTCGCTCCTTCGCACCAACGTCGTCTGGCTGCTGCTCGCC
>JACDHV010000033.1 GCA_013820855.1 Gemmatimonadales bacterium
CCCGCGACCCGAACCAGTCACCTCACTCCTCACGCGCCAACTCCGTGCCCGCCGCCAACCGCTTGACGACGTCCGCCAGCACCCGCACCTTCGCCGCCTCGCGCCCCTTCGCGCCGCCATCCAGGCGCGCCGCCAGCCGCGTCAGCCCGTCACGCCGCTCGGTGTCCGAGGCCTGATCGGCCGCCGCCAGCGCCTCCCGGGCCGCGGCGATCTCGCCCGACGCCAGTCCCTTCGAGCGCTCGAGCTGGTCGAGATACGCCCGCGCCAGCGCCGGCGTCGGCGGCCAGACGAACTTGACCTGTCCCTGCGCGTTGAAGTAGTCGAGGTGCACCGACTTCGCCGCGTCGATCTCGTTCTGCGAGATGAAGGCGCTCGGCGTCAGCTCGAAGATGTCGAGGCCGCGCGCCATCTCGGACCCGACGATGACGCCGTTGTACCAGTAGGTGGACCAGTAGCCCCCGCTCTCCAGCCTGGTGGAATCCACCGGGCCACGGTCGAAGTAGGCGATCTCCACCGGCCGCTCGGCGTCCGTCCAGTCGAAGACCGAGAGGCCGCCCTGATACCAGGCCTGGACCATCACGTCGCGACCCGGGATCGGAATGAGCGACCCGTTGTGGGCGACGCAGGTCTCTTCCGCCGTCTGTGGCGCGGGAAGCTTGTAGTAGCTCTTGAAGTGCATCCGCCGGTTCTCGATCGTGAAGATTGCGTCGGCACCCCACTCCCGCTTGTCCGTGGCCCGGCACTTCGGTTGCGACCCGCCGCCCCACTCGTCGGAGAAGAGGACCTTGGTCCCGTCGTTGTTGAACGTCGCCGAATGCCAGTAGGCGAAGTTGGAGTCGGCCACCTCGGCGATGCGGACCGGACGCACGGGATCCCGGATATCCAGCAAGAGCCCGTAGCCCTCGCAGGCCCCGCCGGCCAGCCCGATGGCCGGATACAGCGTGATGTCGTGGCACTGGGTGGGACCGCTCGTGCTGTCCGGTTGGGCTCCCTCCATGGCGTCGACGAGGTGGGGCAGCGCCCGGCGCAGCATGGCGCTGTCCGCCGCGGTCGGCGCGCCGCTGCCTCCGCGGGACCTGACGATCTGGCCCAGGATCGTGTCGGCCTGCTCGTCGGGGATGATCATCTCCTTTCCCTCGATCGTTACGATGAACCGCCCCGCGGCCTTCGCCTCCGCCAGCTCCTTCGCCGCCGCGGCGCTGTCCTCCGGAGCCTCGCCGTGGGCCACGGGCGCCACCAGGTCGCCGAAGATCCGGGGCGAGCTGACGATCGCCGCCCGCTCCGGGTTGCGCAGCGGCACCCTGATGACCTCGATGCGGAACCACGCCGTGGTGGAATCCTCGGCGGGCATCGCGGCCACGCAGCCCTGGAGCTCGCTGGGCGAGCGGACCATCGACGAGCCGGAGATGTAGACGTAGACGTTCGCCGTGTCCCTGGGATCCACCAGCAGGGAGTGGGTGTGGGAGCCGCGGCAGGTCTGCACGTTGCCGACGTTCCGGGGATTGCGAATGTCGCTGATGTCGAAGATGCGGAGCCCCCTCAGCCGCTCGGCGCTGACCGTGTCGGGCACTCCCTGGGTCCCGCAGTCGAGCCGCGCGGCGAGATCCTCGCCGGAGACGAAGAGCAGGTTCCCGTAGACCGAGACGTCGCTCTGGGATGCGGGACAGACGTAGGCCGTCGTCAGCTCGGGCCGGCGCGGATCCTCGATGTCCCACACCTGAAAGCCGTTGTAATTGCCCTGAATGACGTACTTGCCCGTAAAGGCCAGGTCGGAATTGGTGACGCCGGCGAACCGCTCCGGCGGCGGAGTCTCGGAGATCACGCGCAGGTTCCACACCGCTTCCCCGGCGTCGTGCAGCCCCGCTCGCAGGCCGACCCGCGGATCCGGGCGCGGCGCCTGGGCGGACTCGCCGCCGACGGGAGGCGGGCCGCCGGGCCGGGCAGACGAGGTCGAGCCGGCGCAGCCGATCAGGAAGGCGAGGCCGGCGGCGGTCGCGAACGGCAGGAATCTGACGGGTCTCATGCGGATGTCCTTGGAGGTGTCAGGAAGACGGCTCGCCGGCGGGAAGCTCGGACAGCATGCGCTCCATGCGGGCGATCTCGGTGGATTGGTCCACGCCGACGTCGTCGGCGAACTTGAATACGGTCTCGTCCTGGGCGGCGCCCTGGGTTCCGAACAACTCCTTCACCATGGCGACCGCGCCGCGGTGATGCTGGATCATGGAGGTGAGGAAGAGCCGGTCGAACTCCCAACCGGTCGCGTCCGCCAGCTGCTTCATCTGGGCGGCGGTCAGCATTCCCGGCATGAGGTGCCCGTGCCGCTGATGCTGCCCCTCCTGAGGCGGCAGCCCGCGGTCGCGGAGCCACCGCTGCATGGTCGCGATCTCGTCCTGCTGGCCGTTGGTGATCCGCTCGGCCAACCGGCGCACCGCGGGGCTGGCGCCGTTGGTGGCCGCCCAGCCGGCCATGATCAGCGCCTGGGCGTGATGGCCGATCATGGCGGACATGAACCGGACGTCCGCGTCAGTGTGCGGGTAGCGGGCGGCCGTGCGAGGGGATGCCGGCTCCGGGGACCGCGCGGTGCCGGCGCAGGCGGTCACGATCGGCAGGAGGACCAGGGCCGCGATGATCGGACGAGCGGACGAAAATGCCATCCCTGAACGATAGTCGCTCCCCCGGCGGTTCAGCGAGCAGGTGCCGTCCGCCGCCTGACGGCCGGGGGGTCGTCAGCGGCGTGGCTGGCGCCAGTCGGCCTGCCCGGAACTGGCTGAACCGGCCCCGGGACCCTATGTTAGCCCTTCCCGCGGGATCTGAGCCGCTATGCCGGAGCTCACCGAGCTCCTTCACCGTATCGTAGGCGACCACTACGCGCTCGAGCGAGAGCTCGGACGTGGTGGCATGGCCGCGGTGTACCTCGCACGGGATCTTCGCCACGACCGCTTCGTGGCCATCAAGGTCGTTCGGCCCGACCTCGCCGCTGTCCTGGGTCCCGCCCGGTTCCTGCGGGAGATCGGGATCGCCGCCCAGCTCGCCCATCCACACATTCTCCCGCTCCTCCGGCCGCATCTGGAGCGACTTAAGTCGACGATGAACTCGTAGCACCACACCATCGCGAAGGGGATCATACGCCCGTCTGGCTCCGCGCAGGCCGGCCCTCCCTACGAGTACTGATTCGGGGATACATGAGGACCACCCTGCTGTTCCTGCTGGCGATCCCGACCGGACTCCACGCTCAGACCGGAGGCCGGGCCCGCGACCTCGGCATCCCTATGGAGGGCACGCCCGGGCGGTACGATGCCATCACGGATGTCCGCGGCGTGGAGGTCGGCGCCGTCACGCTGATCCGGGGCTCGGGGCGGCTGCGGGCGGGCCACGGCCCGGTGCGGACCGGCGTCACCGCCGTCTTCCCCCGCGGCCGCACCGGGAGTGACAGCGTGTTCGCCGGCTGGTTCACGCTGAACGGGAACGGGGAGATGACCGGGACCACCTGGATCGAGGAGTCGGGTCGGCTGGACGGCCCGATCCTCATCACCAACACCCACAGCGTGGGCGTGGTGCGCGACGCGACGATCGCCTGGATGACGCGGCATCGCCCCGGCTTCCTCTGGGCGCTGCCCGTCGTGGCCGAGACCTACGACGGCGTGCTCAACGATGCCGAAGGCTTCCACGTGACGCGGGAGCACGTGTTCGCGGCACTGGACGGCGCGGCGTCGGGGCCGGTGCGCGAGGGCAACGTCGGCGGCGGCACCGGCATGAACTGCCACGGCTTCAAGGGGGGCACGGGCACGGCGTCGCGGGTGCTGGAGAGCGAAGCGGGCGGCTACACCGTGGGCGTCCTGGTCCAATGCAACTACGGCCAGCGGCGGCGGCTCACCATCGCGGGCGTGCCGGTCGGCCGGGAGATCACCGATCTGGTCCGCTGCTACGCCGGGGCCGAGCCGCCGTCACGCGCGTGGCTGCGGGGGCTGCCGTCGTGCGCCGCGGCCACCGGACTCGGTCCGGCCGGCCCGGCGGACGAGGGTCTGGGCTCGATCATCATCGTGGTGGCGACCGACGCGCCGCTGCTCCCCCACCAGCTCGAGCGAGTCGCCAAGCGCGCCTCGCTCGGCGTCGGACGCCTGGGTGGGCTGGGCGAGAACGGCTCGGGCGACATCTTCATCGCCTTCTCGACCGCGAACCCGGCCGCGGCGGCGGACACCGGGCTCGCCACGGTCACGATGCTGCCCAACGACCGGATCAACCCGGTCTTCGAAGCGACCGTCCAGGCCACCGAAGAGGCCATCGTCAACGCGATGCTGGCGGCCCGGACGATGACGGGCGCGGACAGTGTCAGGTCCTTCGCTTTGCCGCACGATCGGTTGCAGCGGGTGATGCGGAAATACGGGCGGCTGGGGGGAAGCTAGCTTCGGTCCTCTCCATCCAGCCTCACTTTCTCTTCAGCCCTTCCAGCCAGTTCTCCGCCACGATCAGCTCGCTCTGCTGCGTCGCCTCGCCTTCGCGCACCATGAGAAGCCGCTTGTCGTCCGGACTCAGCGAGTACGACGGCACCGGCCCCGGGCGGGAGAATTGCGATGCCGGGAAGAGCGTCCGCTGCCTCCCGACCGAGAAGGTGGCGCCCGCCTGGATCTCGGCCGACACCATCTCGTTCGTGCCGTTGATGTAGAGCAGCTCCCGGCCGGTTCGCGCCCACATCGGCTCGGCGCCGCCCGCGGTGGAGACCTGCCACTTGGCCGTCGCGGTCTCGGGGAACGGCCGGACGTAAACCTCGTACGCGCCCGATTCGTTGGACGAGTACGCCAACCAGCGGCCGTCCGGCGACAGCACGGGGAACAGCTCCGCGGCCGGCGTGCCGACCACCGGGACCAGGGTCGTGCCCCCCCTCTTGACCGCCAGGATGTCGGCGCTCCCTGGCCCGAGCGGGGCGGTCCGGAGGATCAGCCACTGGCCGTCGCGCGAGGCCACGACCTGTCCGAAATCCAGCTCGGAGGAGGACGCCAGCAGGCGCGCGACCCCTGTGCCGTCGGCCCGATTGGCGTACGCCGGCCCGACGCCGGAGCCCGAGCGGTCCATCACGTAGAAGACCTCGCGGCCATCGGCCGACCAGGAGGGACGCACGCTCGAAGTGTCTCCGAAGGTGATCCGCGAGAAGGGGCCCTCCGGGAGCTGCTTGACCCAGATGTCGCGCCGGCCGTCCCGCGAGAGGCCCACGGCCAGCGCCTTTCCATCGGGGGACAGGCGTGCCGACTCGATGACACCCTGCGGATCCCACGCCGGATCCACCGGGCTCACCCCGCCCTCCCGGGTTACCCAGACCGCGCGCCGGGAGCCCAACGTGCCGCCCGTGGTGTAGGCCAGCGTGCCGTTGCCGGCGAGTGTCAGGTCGATGTTGAAGCCTCCGTTCCGCACCCCGATTCCCTCAATCAGCGCGATCGGCGCACCGGTAAGCTCCAGCTTCTTCGGGTCGAAGGGGATGGCGATCAGCTTCCCGTCGGCGGTGACCACCAGAAGATGCCCCGTCGGAGCGTAGAGGGCGTAGACGCCCCGGACCAGCGAGCGTGCTTCCCCGCGCGGCAGCGGCGAGGCCATGATCTCGAAGTCGGACGGTCCCTGGCCGGCGTGGCGGAGCCGGAAGAGGACGCCGGTCGCGCCGGGCAGGACGTGCACCCACTCGGTCGCGATCTCCTTCCGCTCGGGGGAGATGGTGTACACCGGCTCGATGTCGCCGCCGGCAGCCCGCATCCGGGCGACGCCCGAGTCCACCTCGAAGTAGATGTAGCCGTCGTCGCCCCAGTGGCCGGAGGAGGTGTTGGCCCGGTCGGTGAGGGTCACGGTGGGCGCGCCCGCGAGCGACGCGATGCGCACCTGCGTCCCGTCCTTGAGGAAACCGATCCGCTGGCCGTCGGGAGAGAAGAACGGGCTCGCCGCGCCCTCGGTGCCCGCGATCGACGTGGCGTCGAGCTGGTCGAGTCGCCGGATCCAGAGGCGGTTCCCGCTTTCGGCGGGGCCGCTGTACACCAGGGTCCGTCCGTCCCGCGACAGCGCGATGCGCGCGCCGCCCGTCGGGAGAGGCGGCTGCAGCGTCTGCTTGGGCCGGAGCGCAAGGCTGAACTGGCTGAGGGGAGGCGCCGGCGCCGGCCGAAGCCAACCCCAGGCCGCCGCGGCCGTGGCCAGGGCGAGCGCCGCTCCGAGCGCCGGCACCAGCACACCAGGACGACGGCTGCCCACCATGGCCGCGGTCGCGGCGGGGACCTCCGCGTCCGGAAGCGGCGTGGAGGACGTGTACGACTTGTCCTGGAGCGCGTCGGCGAACTCGGCCGCGGTGGCGAACCGGTCGGCGGGCAGCTTCTCGAGGGCGGTGAGCACCGCCGCCTCGACGTGCCGCGGGATGGTGTGGCGCTGCGCGACGAGCGGGCGCGGGCTCTCGGTGACCACCCGCGCCACCACGGCTTGCGCGGTGGACCCGGTGAACGGCGGATCGCCGGTGAGCATCTCGTAGAGCACGGCGCCGAGCGCGTACACGTCGGAGCGCGCGGTGATCTCGCGCTCGCCCATCGCCTGCTCGGGACTCATGTAGTGCGGCGTGCCGAGCGACATGCCGGTCTCGGTCATCCGGGCGCCGCTCGCCTTGCTCGCCGCGAGCGCGATCCCGAAGTCCGCCACCAGCGCGGAGCCGTCGTGCAGCAGGATGTTCTCCGGCTTGATGTCCCGGTGGACCACGCCCTGGCGATGCGCGTAGTCGAGCGCCGACGCCACCTCGATCGTGATCCGGAGCGCGTCGGCCACGGGCAGCTGCTTCTCGCGGCTCATCCGGTCGCGCAGCGTCTCGCCCTTGATGAAGGGCATGACGTAGAACAGGTAGCCGTCCGCCGCCCCCGAGTCGAAGAGCGGCAGGATGTGCGGGTGCTGGAGGTTGGCGGTGAGCTTGATCTCGGCGAGGAACCGGTCGGCCCCGATCACCGCCGCGAGCTCGGGCCGAAGCACCTTGAGCGCCACTTGCCGGTCGTGGCGGACGTCCTCCGCCAGGTAGACCGTCGCCATGCCTCCGGCGCCGGCCTCGCGGTCGATCCGGTAGCGGTCCGACAGGGCGGACTGGAGCCGGCCGAGCAGTTCGGGCATGTATGGCTTTGGTGTGGGATACTGGAAGATGCCCTGGGGGAGAGCGCTCGGCTAGGTGGCGCCGCGATCAGGCGGACCGGGCCGAGCTGCCCCATCAGGGTCACCGCGATGCCTGCCGCGGATCGACCGAGGCCCGCGAGGAGGCTGGTTGAGAACCAATGACGGAAGGCAGACGTTAAGGTGTATTACCCTCTCGGAGCGATCGACCATGCCGCTACCATCACGTCTTCTCATCCCCGCTCTCGCGGCATTCGTTCTGGTCCCCGCCGCGATGTCGTTGTCTGCCGGCTCCGGGGCGCCTCGCGCCGAAGCGTCGGCCCTGGCCGCGTTCCCGCCGGAGCCCGCGCCGGTAGGCGTAGCCGCCTCGAGCGACACCGCCGTCTTCGCGGGGGGCTGCTTCTGGGGGGTCGAGGCAGTGTTCGAGCACCTCCAGGGCGTCTCGAGCGTGGTCTCGGGTTACGCCGGTGGGACTTCCCCGTCGCCGTCCTACGAGGCCGTGAGCTCGGGAACGACGGGCCACGCCGAGGCGGTGCGGGTGGTGTACGACCCGGCGCGAATCTCCTACGACCAGCTCCTGCAGATCTTCTTCACCGTGGCCCACGATCCCACCCAGCTCGATCGCCAGGGGCCGGATGTCGGGACCCAGTACCGGTCGGCCGTGTTCTACCGCAATGCCGAGCAGCGGCAGGCGACCGAGCGGTACATCGCCAGGATTCGCGACGCGGGCCTGTACCGGGAACCGGTCGTCACCGAGGTGAGCCCACTGGACGCCTTCCACGTCGCGGAGGCCTACCACCAGAACTATCTGGTGCGGCACCCCAACCAGCCGTACATCGTGATCCACGACAAGCCGAAGCTGGAAGAGCTGCGCCGGCGGTACCCCGCGCTGTATCGGGAGCAGGGCTGACCGGCGCCCGGGACCGGCGCCCGGGACCGGCGCACTCGTCACTCGCGACGTTCGCCGGCCGTGGCGAACGCGCGTGCCTCCTTCATGACCGGCGTCCTCGACCCTGCACCCGCCGCCGCCAGCACCTTGCCATAGAAGGCCGCCGCCAGGCGCCGGTCGCCCGTGCCGCGAGCGGCCCGCGCGGCGCCGAGCAGACTGTTGAGCCGCCCTGGATAGCGCTCGAGCGAGCGCCGGTACGCAGCCAGCGCTTGCACCGCACGCTTCTGCTCCAGGAGCATGTCGCCCAGCAGCTCGTCGGCCGGAAGCGTCGGGCCGGGTGTAACGGCGGGCTTCGGCGTGCTCGTCTCGAGCTCGGCCGCCCGGCGCATCAGCGTCGCGCCCGAGTCGGGCAGGCCGGACGCATGGGCGAGCCATCCGGCGACCGCCAGTCCCAGGACGCCGATCTGGCGGGCGAAGACCTCTTCGCCCGATCCTCGGGCGACGGCTTCAAGCTCACCGAGGCGCGCGCCGGCCGTGCGCGCCCGATCGAGCTCGCCCTCACGGGCGGCACCCAGGCCGCGCGCGAACCAGGTCACCGCCTCCGGCCAGGCGAAGCGGTCCCAGTCGAGCGACGGCGGGTCGCGCGGCACCAGCGCCATCGCCTCGCCCCACGCGTGCCGCTCCAGCGCGTAGCGCGCCGCGGCCGATGAGAGGTGAAAGGCGGTCTTGAACGTGGGCTCCAGCGCGCGCGTCTCCTGTAGCCGGCGGAGCTGGGCCAGCGCCTCGCCGTCGCCGCCGACCTGCAGATAGGCGTAGACCAGGTACTCGATCGCGTGGGGGAACTCGTCCCACACCAGCCGGCCGCCGTCCCCCGAGGGATGCGCCAGCGCCGCCTCCGCGGCACGCAAATTTCCTTGGATCACCGGCTGCCACTCGCCGAGCCGGGTGTAGATGTGGGTCGGCATGTGGAGCGCGTGAGGGTTCCGGGGCGCCACCGACTCGTACCGCCGAACGATCCCCGGCGACTCGCGCTCCCTGCCCGGCACGTCATCGGCATGGATCAGGTAGTGCATGGCCCCCGGGTGATCGGGATTGCGGCGGTACACGTCGAGCAGCAGCTCGGCCGCGCGGTCAGACTGCCGCCGCATCTCCGCAGCGGGCGCCGCCGCGAGCGTGGCAAGAGCCAGCCAGACGGCCGCCTCCTGATCCCGCGGGAACGCGGCGTGGACGCGCTCCATCGCCCGATGCCACCCGGCAATCCGCTCACGATACTCGGCCGAGTCCGGCTCGCGGAAGAAGGCCGCTCCGGCGTCCAGAAAGAGTCGCTCTCGCTCGGTGGGCGCGCCGAGTGTTCGCGCCTGCCGTATTTCCTCGCGGCCGCGGCGGATGTCGTCGGGACCGGGCCTGGTGGGCCAGAGCGGCTGAAATCGCGTCATCGCGACGCCCCAGCGGGCCATGGCGCACCGTGGATCGATCTCAGCGACCCCGGCGAAGGCCGCTCTCGCCTGCGGGTACGTCATGTGGTGCAGCAGGGCCATCGCACGGTCGAAGGCGACCTGCGCCCGGCTGGAGCACGAGATCGGAAAGTGCACGGTGCCCAGACTGTCGTCGGGAGCGTGCGGTTCCTGCGCCGCCGCCGCCGGAGCTCGGCCTGCGACGACCAGCGCCACGAGGCCGGCCGCGCGGCACAGGTGGGAAAGGCGGATCGGACCGGAACCACGATTCGTCAGCGCCAGGTCACCACCTCCTCCAGCGGCTTGCGTCGCAGCCGCGGCACCCAGGCATCGGCCGCCGGGTACCCCGTCACCACCAGCATCATCGGCCGCTCATTCGCCGGGCGCCCGAGCAGCTCGGCGAGAAACCCCATGGGGCTCGGCGTGTGGGTCAGCGCAACGAGGCCCGCGTGGTGCAACGCCGCGAGCAGGAAGCCGGTGGCGATCCCGACCGACTCGCTCACGTAGTACCGGGCCCGCCGCTCGCCGCCGTCGGCGAGGCCGTAGCGCTCGGCGAACACGGCGATCAGGTAGGGCGCGGTCTCCAGATACGGCTTGTGGGCGTCGGTGCCGAGGGGGGCGAGCGCGTCGAGCCACTCCGCGGGAGCGCTGGCGTAGAACTCCTCCTCGGCCTTCTCGGCCGCGGCCCGGATGCGCCGCTTGAGCTCAGGGTCCTCCACCACCACGAAGTGCCACGGCTGGAGGTGGGCACCGCTCGGGGCGGTGGCGGCGGCCTCGAGGCAGGCCTCGATGACCTGCCGCGACACTCGGCGGTCGCTGAAGTGCCGGGTGGTGCGGCGCCGCTGCATCTCCTCGGCGAAGGTGCGAGCCCGCGCCTCCATCTCGGCCGGCGAATACTCGCGCCATCCAGGGAGAGGCTCGAAGACCGGCTCCGGCGCCATTTAGAGCATCCCCGACGCCAGCGTCGCGAACCCGAGGAACGTCAGGAACCCCACCACGTCCGTCACCGTGGTGAGGATGATGGATGACGCCGCGGCCGGGTCCTGCCCCAGGATGGTGAGCGCCATCGGGACCGAGGCGCCCGCGATTCCGGCCACCACCATCGAGCACACCATCGACACCCCCATCACCGCCGCGAGCCCGGCGGAATCGCTCCAGAGATAGACGCCGAGCGCGGTGACCGCCGCGACCGCGACGCCGTTGACCGCGCCGACGACCAGCTCCTTGCCGCCGATTCTCGCCCAGTGGCGCACCCGGATCTCCCGCAGCGCGAGCCCGCGCATCGTGACCGCGAGCGCCTGCGCCCCGGTGTTGCCCGACTGGCCGGCCACCACGGGAAGCAGCACCGCCAGCGCGGTGAACTGCGCGATGGTGCTCTCGAACAGTCCCACCACCGAGGCCGCGAGGAACGCCGTCAGCAGGTTGATCTGGAGCCAAGGCAGCCGCTTCCGGATCGCGAACGAGGCGCGGGACAGAGCCCGCTCGTCGGGGCTCACGCCCACCATCGTCTGGATGTCGGCCGACACCGCCTGCTGGGTGGCGGCCACCAGGTCGCCGTGGCGGATCACGCCCAGCAGCCGGTCGGCGAGATCCACCACGGGGACGCTAGCCACCTGGCCGGACTCGGCGATCGCCACCACGTCCTCCCGAGGGTCCATGGCCTGCACCCGGACCGGCCGCCCGGTGGCGAGCGACTCGAGCCTGGTCCCCGGCTCGGCCAGCGCGAGGTCCTGGAGACTCACGGCACCGGTGAGCCGGCCCTCCTCGTCCACCAGGAAGACGTCGTGGATCCGCCGGCTGCCGAGGCCGCGGATCCGCGCGAGCGCCTCCCGCGCGGTCGCGCTCGGGCGGAAGGTCGTGACCCGCGGGTCCATCAGGCCGCCGGCGACATCCGAAGGGTACGCCATCAGGTCGGTCACTTCCTTCGCGAGTGCCGGGTCGAGCAGCGCCACGCGGCGCCGCCGCTCCTCCTCGTCGAGCCGCGACAGCAGCGATGCGGCGGTGACCGGCTCCAGGGCGGCGACGATCGCCGGTGCCGCCGCGTCGCTCAACGCGGCGAGCGTCTCCGCCGCCGCACCGCCCGGCATCCGGCGCAGCAGCTCGGCCGCCAACGGCGGGTCCTGACGCTCCAGCAGGCCGGCGGCCTCATCGGGCGCGAGCCGCTCCACCATGCGTGCGGCCTCGTCGGGATAGCGGCCGATGAAGTCCTGCACCAGCGACCGGACCAGCTGGGGCTCACCGGGCATCGGGCACCTCGCCGATCGCGCCGGACTCCACTGGTAGGTCCCGACCCGGCAGTGCCGCCGCGGCGACGCGCGGGAACATGCCCGCGAGCCCCGCCCAGTACAGCTCGGAGAGGCCGACCAGCGTCGCCAGCACCGATTCCGTCCTCGCGCGAAGGCCCAGCTCGGCCTCGAGCCGCCGCACCGCCATGTGGCGGATCGCGCCGACCAGCCGGCCCTGGCCATCCACCACCGGCAGCGCGTCGAAATCCTGCCAGGCGGGATGGGCGGCGAGCGTGACGAAGCCGGTGTCCACCTCGAGGTGGATCGGGTTCCGGTGCATGGCGGCGGCCAATGTGTCCTTCGGCCGGGCCGACATCAGCCCCGGCAGGTCGAGCACGCCGACCAGCGTCTGGTCGCGGGAGACGACATAGAGATAGTAGAAGAGATGCTCCCCAACGCCGCGCAGCCGCCGCTGCGCTTCGGCGACGGTCAGGTCGTCGGGCAGGGCGAGGGCGAGGGGATCCGCCAGCGCGCCGGCGGTGTACGCGCCGTACGCCAGCAGCCGCCGAAGCGGCGCCTCGGCCGTGACCGGCAGCAGGGCGAGCACCGCGTCGCGGCGCTCTTCATCGAGCCGGTGCATCACCGCCGCGGCCGCGTCGAGCGGCAGCTCGCTCACGATCGCCGCGAGCCGCTCCACCGGCAGGGCGGCCCCGCAACCGGCCACTGCCGCGGGCGACAACAGGCGCAGGACCCCGGCCGCCACGCCGGCCGGCACCTCGGCCAGGAGTGCCGCCGCCTCCGCCGGCTCGCTCCGCTCCAGCAGCCGCGCCACGCCGTCGGGATGCGCCTCCATGAAGCCGAGGGCGAGCCGCTCGTCGGGCCGCACGGCTAGCGCTCCGTCACGAGAACGGAGACTTCCTCGGAGAACTGCTTGGCCGGCACCAGGACCCGGCCCTGCGGCGTGTCGAGGAACACCGCCGTGGGCGTGGTCTGAACGATCTTGCCCTCGATGCCGCCGATCCGCACCAGCTGGCCGATCCGATACGCCTGCGCGACGTAGTAGGACGCGATGATGCTGCTGACCGCCGTCCGCGCGCCGAGCCCGAAGGCCAGGCCGGCGCCCGCGAGCGTGGTGCCGAGCACGATGGCGACGATGACGATGAGCACCTGCGCCTCGATCCCGACCTGCTCCAGCGCCACCACGATCGCCACCAGGATCACGGTGCCCTGCGCCAGGCTGCCGACCGCCGTCCCGAAGTCCACTCCGGCGGACGCCGCCGTGCGGGTCACGGCGCCCCGGACCAGCGTGCCCAGGATGATGCCCGCGAAGATCACCACCAGCCCGGCGAGCACGTTGGGCAGGTAGTAGGCGACCCGGTTGAGCGCGCCGGTCACCACCGGCAGCCCCAGCGTCTCCAGCGCCGCGGCCACGAAGAAGAGGAGGACCAGCCAGTAGGCGAACCCGCCGATCACCGCCGGCAGCTGGGTGGCGACGCCGCTGCTCACGATGGCGCCGCGGAGCGATGGCCGGGCGCCCAGCCTGGTGAGCACCGCGGCGGCAGCCCGGGATGTGACGAATCGCGCCAGCCGGCCGAGCAGCCATCCCGCAAGGGCGAGGAGCGCGGCGCTCGCGACCAGGGGAGCGAACGCCAGCAGCTGGCGGGCGACCTGGGGGAAGCCGGAGAACCATTCCTGGGCAGGCGTCATACCGTCTCCGATGGCGGGAAGGTGCGCGGGGCGGCTGGAGCTGCCCTCGATGTAAGCGGCACCGGAGGCGATGCGTCAAGCTGTGAGGGGTGGTGGAACCGCGGCGGCTACGCGGCGGCGCCAGATCTCGGCGAGAGATGCATCACCCTGAAGGCAGTGAAGGGGGCCATGCTCGGCACGGTCCCCTTCGATGATTCATCCTGTCGTGAACGCCGCGCGATGCGGGGACGGGCGGATAGCCCGCTACCCGATTTGCTGCAGCAGCGTTGCCATGTCGAAGTAGTGGCGCTGGGCCCTGGCCTTCTCTTCGGCGAACTGGAAGACCGCGCAGGCCCGGAGCTCGATGCGCTTGCCGGTGGGCGCGATGGAACCGTTCGGCGTCTGCAGGGGCCCCTGGTGCGTGCCTTTTCCAGGTGAGCTCGAGCACCACAGTCCCGTCATCCGAGGCGTGAGCTTCTCCGAAGACCGCCCTGGAGTCGGGGAAGGCCTCGGCCCAGGCCTGCCAGGCGCCGATCGTGTCGTCGATCCCGGTCAATTTCCTGCCGGTCGCGACTTCGTCGTAGACGAAATCCGGGGTGATGCTGGCCTTTGCCTTGTCCCAGTTCTTGTCGTTGTAGGTCTGGATCAGGGCCTTGGCGGCCTCGGTGAGCGCCTTCGGGGAAAGCCTGGTTGCTTGGGGCATGATATCCTCCTGTCGTGTCGCCGGGCCAGGTGGAGCCGGGCGGTCTCGCGGGGCAAGATTCAACCCGGGCCGGCCGCGTCAACCCTCTTTCGGCTCACTCCGGCCGGCGTTGTGCGCGTTCCGGTCCCGCCAGCAGGCGCTCGGCGAAGTCGAGGCGCTCCTGCGTCTCGCTCAGCTCCTGCCGCAGGTTGCTCACCTCGAATTCGAGCGTCTCGAGCCCTTCGAGCCGATCCTGTAGCTCGCTGGTGCCGAGGTCCCGGCGCAGACGCCGAGCCCACCACCCGGACGCCAGCGCGAGCCCCACGTGAACCGCGGCATGCCACGGCTCCGCGGCTCCGGCCGCGGCTCCGGCTCCAAGCAGGTTGAGGGCGCCCAGCCCGACGGCGATCGGGTACCAGTTCCTATGCTTGAAGGCCATGGCGCTATCCTATCGGTCTGTGTTCGCATCGGGTAACGGGACAGCGCAGTACGCCGAGACGTTTCAACAAGTTTCGTAGGCGAAAGGGGGCGGTTCGTGAGCGGATTCACCCAACCCGAGGGGCCTCTGAATGAGCCGTCGCTTCCCCCCCTGCTTCTTCCTGCGCTTCGGAAGCGGTCACCGTGGCCGCCAGGAATGTGAGGGTCCATCCCAGGTGCAGCGTGGCGCGTCGTCGAGACATCGTCCAAGCCTCCAATGCGGCCCGCACGCGAGCCGGATGATTGCGATGTGCAGTGCTACCCGTGGTGAGCGGACGAGTGATTGTTCTCCCCGCGGCCGTGCGCCATGCTGCACGTCTCGGCGCAATCCGTTCTCTGGGATCACGACATGAATGCGACCCCGGGTTCCGCTGTGGCGGCTCGCACCGGGGAGGAGAGTGGCGGCGCGTCCAGCTTGACATCGTCCGACCGAGGGATAAACAATCCGAATCCGGTCAGGTCGAACCGAGCCGCAGAAGGCGGACGCCGCCGAGTGAGATGTCGGTGCGGTGATGATGACCGGGCTCGAGCCGCCACCATTCAGCCAGCGAGGCGATCATGGTCAGCTCTGCTCCCACGATCCTCCCTGATCCAACGTTTTACCCCTCCCCGAGCCAGGCCGTCAAGGCACCGCCAGAGACGCTGGCATACGTCGTCACAGTCGACCCCACGCGAACCCGCCCCGACGCTCTGGTGGTCGTGGACCTCGACTCCAAGTCGGACTCCTATGGCGAGACGGTGGGCCGGGTGGACATGCTCCACCCCGGCGACGAGCTGCACCACTTCGGGTGGAACGCCTGCAGCTCCGCGCTCTGCCCCGCCAACCCGCACCCCCACATGGAGCGGCGCTACCTGATCGTGCCGGGACTCCGATCCTCCCGGATCTACATCATCGACACCAAGCCGGACCCGGCGAAGCCGAAGATCGTGAAAGTGATCGAGCCCGAGGAGGTGGCCCGCAAATCCGGGTACACCCGCCCGCACACCATCCACTGCGGTCCCGAGGGGATCTACGTGACCGCCCTCGGCTCCGCTGACGGCACGGGGCCCGGCGGCGTGTTCCTGATGGACCACACGACGTTCGACATCATCGGTCCCTGGGAGAAGGATCGCGGGCCGCAGTACCTGGCATACGACGCGTGGTGGCACCTGACGCAGGACATCATGCTCACCAGCGAGTGGGGCACGCCCGACCTGGTGGAGAACGGCCTGGTGCCCGAAGCGCTCATGGCCAAGAAGTACGGCCGGCAGATGCACGTGTGGGACCTGCGCCGGAGGAAGCACCTGCAGGCTCTCCCGGTGGGCGAGGACGATCAGATGGTGCTCGAGCTCCGCCCGGCACACGATCCGCGGAAGAGCTACGGCTTCGTGGGCGTGGTGATCAGTCTCAAGGACCTCTCCGCCTCGGTCTGGCTGTGGAACCGGACCAACGGAAGCTGGGGGATTCAGAAGGTGATCGAGATCCCCGCCGAGCCGGCCGATCCCGAGCTGCTGCCCCCCGCGCTCAAGCCGTTCAAGGCGGTGCCGCCGCTGGTGTCCGACATCGACCTCTCGGTGGACGACCGGTTCCTGTATGTCGCGTGCTGGGGGACCGGGGAGCTGCGCCAGTACGACGTCACCGATCCCTTCAAGCCGCGGCAGACGGGCAGCGTCCATCTCGGCGGGATCGTGCGACGCACCGCCCACTCGAAGTCGGGCCCGCTCAACGGCGGACCCCAGATGGTCGAGGTGAGCCGCGACGGCCGGCGGGTCTACTTCACCAACTCCCTCTACGTCCCGTGGGACGAGCAGTTCTATCCCGAGGGGCTCAAGGGCTGGATGGTGAAGCTGAACGCTAAGCCGGAGGGAGGAATGGCCCCCGACCCGGACTTCTTCCTCGAGTTTTCCGGCGAGCGGCCGCACCAGGTTCGGCTGCAGGGAGGCGACGCCTCTTCGGATTCGTATTGCTTTCCCTGACCCCGGACTGGCCCTGGGTCACGGTGGTGCTGCTGGGAGCCTTTCACGGGATCAATCCCGCGATGGGTTGGCTGTTCGCGGTCGGGTTGGGGCTTCAGGAGGGACGGCGCTCGGCGGTGCTCGCCGCGCTCGTCCCGCTGGGGCTGGGGCACGCAGTGTCGGTGGGCGCCGTCATCCTGGCGCTCGACGCCGCCCGGCTCGCCGTGGCGCCCGGCGTGCTCCGGATCGTGGCCGCGGCGGCGCTCATCGGCTTCGGGCTCTTCCGATTGATACGGCCCTGGGCGCATCCGCGCTGGGTCGGCATGCAGGTCGGCTTTCGCGACCTGACGCTCTGGTCATTCCTCATGAGCTCGGCCCACGGCGCCGGGCTCATGCTCGCTCCGGTGGTGCTCGGCCTTCCATCCCATCACGGTGAGGTGCACCGAGGCTCGTTCGCTGGCGGGCTCGCCCTGCTCGGCCTGCATACGCTCGCCATGTTCGCGGTCATGGGGCTCGTCGCGGTGGTGGTCTACCAGGTACTGGGCCTGGGGCTGCTACGGCGGGCGTGGGTCAATCTCGACCTGCTGTGGGCGGTAGCGTTGCTGCTGGCGGGGGTGGCGACGCTGTGGATGGGGTGAGCAGAGGCTGACATCGCGCGACGCCGTCGTGACCGCGCGATGTGTCCCGCGACAGCCGACTCTCGACACGGTCTGCTGGTCAAGCCGGACCGCCCCCGGTAGCTGTTCGGCTGGCCAGCGGACCACGCGGTGGGCCGGACCGAGCGCTCCCTGCTGGTCCCCCCCGACCGGCTGGAAGAGTACGACACCACCCTCGGCCAACTCCAATCGGGCCGCGAGATGCGGCTGGAGACTGTGCGCGTCGATCGGGCGGGGCGGCGCCTCGAGGTATCCATCACGGCCACCCCCCACGAGGAGGCGCTGGGCGAGGTGGTGGCCCTGTCGTCCATCGTGAGGGACGTCTCCGAGCTGCGCCGGGCCGAGGAGGAGCGACGCCGGGTGGAGCGGCTCCGAGTGGTCAGCACGCTGGCCGGCGGCGTCGCCCACGAGGTCAACAACCAGATGACCGCCGTGCTGGGACTGGGAGCATTCGTGCTCCGGGAGCTGGGACCGGGTCACGGTCAGGAGCCTGACGTGCAGGGCATGGTGGGCGCCGCCGCGCAGGCGGCGCGGATGAGCCAGCAGCTGCTCGCCTTCAGCCGGCAGCAGCTCTTCGAGCCTCGCCTGCTCGATCTGCACCGGGTCGCCAGCGAGCTCGCGCCCGATCTGTCGAACCTGCTCGGCGGAGACACGCGTCTCGTCATCGGGCGGGGCGCGGCCCGTGGTCGGGTGCGCGCCGACCCGAGCCAGGTGGAGCGGGTACTGGTCAGCCTCGTGGCCAACTCGCGGGACGCCACGGGACCGGGCGGGCGGGTCACCATCGCCGTGGAGGACGCGACCCTCGGCGCCGACGAGATCGAGGCACACCCGGCGGACGAGGTCGCGGCGGGCTCCTACGTGCTCCTCTCGGTCGCGGACACCGGACGCGGCATGGACGCGGCGACACTGGCACACGTCTTCGAGCCGTTCTTCACGACCAAGCCGTTCGGCGAGGGGATCGGCCTCGGACTCTCCATGGTGTACGGCATTGTGAAGCAGCACGGCGGTCAGATCTGGGCTGCGAGCGCGCCCGGCGACGGGACGGTGTTCCGGATCTATTTCCCTGCCGTCCAGGCCGACTGACGGAACGTCCAGGCGCAGATCAGATCAGTCGGAACAGCACCTGGAGGCCCAGCTCAAAGGCTCTTGCCGCGCCGGTCGGGCGCCAGACGAGACGCTCCCGCTCGAAGCGAGGTGCGGTGTCGTCCGGAGTCCATACCTCGACTCGCCGCTCGTCGGCGTCGACGATCCAATAGAGCGGTATGCGCTGCCGCTGGTACTCGATGCGCTTGGTGAACCGATCGGCCCGAGCCGACGAGGGACTCAGCACCTCGGCCACGAGGAGCAGGTCCTCGACCCGGCTCCATTCGAGCGTCCGCGCCTGCTCCAGCGGCACGACGAACACGTCCGGCTGGACCAGCGTGTCCGGGCCCCAGGAAATGTCAGCCGGGGCAGGAAGGGCGCGCCCAACCCGCTCGTTTTCGAGATAGAGCCTCAGCGCGACCAGGAGCCGGCCGACGACTTCCTGATGCAGCAGCCGAGGCGCCGGCGTCACCAGGAACTCCCCGTGGACGACCTCGTAGCGGTTGCCGTCCTGGGGAAGGTCGCGGATCTGGTCCGCGGTGTAGTAGATGGGGGCCGCCATGCCCATAGGATGGGCTCCTCGGCTGGGGGGTCGCAAGGGATCGCCATTCAATACGGTGAAGAGTGATGATTCCCGCCAGATAACCCTCGACTCGCACCGCGGTACCTGACGTACGGGCAGCGGGCACGGTGGTGGAGGCGGGTGGGGAGACGGCGGTGGTATGCGGGGGTCGAAGCCATGGAGCGTCGCGCTGGCGCCGCCCGCTGTGGGGATCAGGAGCGGGAGCGGGAGCGGGACCGTGACCGCGCGGGACGTTTCACACGGTCTCCTGCTGCTCGTGCGACCGCATGTAGCCGAGCGCGAGGAGCACCAGCAGGTTGAACGCCAGCACCACCAGCGCATCCCATTGCGACCGGTAGAACATGAAGACCTGGGTGACGAACACGGAGATGAGGATGGAGCGCTGAAAGAGGCGGAGCGCCGACTGCCGCGAGCGCCGCAGCGCGACGATCCCGGCTCCCACGAAGAGGGCCGACAGCAGGGACGAGCCGAGCTGGAGCCACTCGGGGAGCGCGTAGTCGTCGATGCGCCGGCTCATGAACGCCAGCCGGGCGGGCAGAGAGCCGCCTGCCTCCGGGTAGAACACCAGGATCCCGACATGCAGCAGCTTGAGCAGCACCTGGCCGATGAAGAAGAGCACCAGCGCCTGCCAGAACGCCGGGCGTCGCGCCAGCCGGCGGTACCGGTGCAGCAGTTCGGCCGTCACCCGCTCCACTCTGCCGGGCGCGCGTGACGGCGCCTCGTGCAGCCCGCGGATGAGTGCCGTGAGCCCCTCGGCCAGGCGGTCCCCGGGGCTCGCCCGGGCGAGGTACTGTAGTGCCCGCTCGCGCTCTTCCCGCTGGAGGTCGTGCATGGCCGCCTCCTCCAGCTCCTGAAGCGCGTTGACCACGTATTCCTCCCCCGCCGGCGCCCGGCGGCGGTGGATCGAGCGCATGGCGACGTAGGCGAGAACGAAGACCACGTAGATCAGCGCCACGGCCGGCCGGTAGAAGTAGTCGTTGTCGCGGGTGACGAACTTGCCCACTTCATCGATGAAGGTGCCGAAGCCGATGCCGCCGAGCAGGGCGGCCCAGCGGCGGCTCGTCCGGCCGAGGTAGGCGAGCAGCAGGATGAGCGCGGCCAGCATGAGCAGGCCGCCCCAGAGGACGTGCGCGACGTGGAGGGTGGCGCCGCCGACCGACGGGTAGCCGGTCAGCCGAAGGTAGAACCGGATCAGCAGGACGCTGGCGACCGCGGAGACGAGTGGAGGTCCCGGACCAGCCGGCGTCGGATGCTCCGGCCTCCGTTTGAGGGAGCGGGCAAGATAATCTGACGTGCGGGGAGGCTTCTATCGCGAGGCCGTCGGCTCCTGGAGCTCGCGCAGCCGCGGGTCGAGCAGCTGAAGCTCGATGGCATCCAGCTCGAGCCGCTTCATCCAGGGGGTCCGCAAGTAGCGATTGTACACCGCCACCGCGGAGTCCGCACGGCCCGCCAGCTCGTAGCTCCGGCCCAGCGCAGGAAGGCTGCAGAGCGCGCACTCCTCCTGCTCCGCCGCCAGACGCAGCTCGACCTGGGCCTCGAGGTATCGCCGGCGCGCGAGCAGGATGGTCCCGCGCAGCCGGCGCCACTCGGCTTCGGCGAAGCGGCCAGCGGTGAGACCGTGACGCTCCAGCGCGGCCTGCATCTCGGCCGCGCGCTCGAGGTCGCCCAGACCTGCGTAGAGTATGCCGAGCCGCACGTAGGGACGGGCACCCGGCGGAAGCGAGTCGAGCGGATGCCGGCGGAGGGCGTCATCCACCACCTGGCGCGCGCGGTCCGGACGGCGGGCGCGCGTGGCCTCAATTGTGGCGAGGGTCAGGGCCTCCCCGAAGTAGCCCGCCATGTCGCCGTTCGCCTCGTACGCCCGCATCGCCTCCCTGCGGTGGCGGGCCGCATCACTCGCTCGCCCCCGGAGCAAGGCGACGTTGGCCAGGGTTCGGAGGGCCTCGCCCCGATGGTCGGCGTCGTCCGGTGAGAGCGCCAGCAGTCGCCGCGCATGCGCCTCGGCAGCCTCCAGGTCGTTGAAGGCGGCCGCGAGGTAGATCTCCTCCCATTCCGCGAACAGGTTGCCGGGAAACCGCTCGCGAAAGGCGGCGAGAGCGGACCGGGCCTCGTCGAGCCGGCCGAGGTTGATGCGCGCCTCGATCAGCCCGAAGTACAGCGCGGTGAGACTCGAGTCGGCGTCCATCGCGCGGTCGTAGAGCCGGGCCGACTTGTCGAACTCCCGCAGGCGGAAATGCAGGTACGCCGCGGCGCCCAGTATGCCGGCATCGTTCGGAGTCGCCACCAGCTGCGAGTCGAAGGCAGCGAACGCCTGGTCGAAGTCCCTGGTCACGAC
>JACDHV010000034.1 GCA_013820855.1 Gemmatimonadales bacterium
GGAGCCTATTCTCCTCGGCCGGAGCGCCTGCAGATTCAGTTCCTTTGGCACCGTGGCGTGAAGGTCACGATCCTCCACGCGGACAGGGTCTCATGGGCCGCCCGGGCGACTCACGTGTCCCGCCCCAGCAAGAGCTGCGTGGTGTGGTTCGGCTCGCCATCCACGCGCCCCGCCACCGAGGCCGATCGGAGCGTGCCCCGCCGCTCGGGCGTGCCGGTATGCGATAGGTGAGCGGCCGCGGGTGTCGGCGCGTGCTAGCGCGCCACCGACCCGCCGTACCTCACCGCCGTCATCTCCGCCAGAATGCCCAGCGCCGTCTCGGCAGGCTGGCGGCCGCCCAGGTCGAGCCCGATGGGCCCGTGCAGCCGGGCGATCTCCTCCTCGCTGAACCCCTCCGATGCGAGCCACTTCCGACGCGCCGCCTGGGTTTTCTTCGACCCGATCGCTCCGACGTATGGCGCCGGCGAGCGAAGCGCCGCCTTGAGGGCGGGCTCGTCGAACTTCGGGTCGTGCGAGAGGATGCAGACGTAGCAGGAGCGGTCGAGACCGATCCGCTCGAAGGCCTGCTCGGGCCAGGCGAGGATCAGGTCGTCGGCCTCCGGAAAGCGCTCCCGGGTGAGGAATGACTGCCGCCCGTCGGCCACGATGGTGCGGTAGCCGAGCAGACGGGCCAGCGGGACCAGTGCCACCGCGATGTGGACGCCGCCGAAGATCACGAGCCTGGGCCGGCGAGGGAACACCTCGAGAAACACCGAGACCGCGCCTCCCGGGGTGTCCAGCGTCAGCGTCGTGCTGCTCTCGCGCCGAAGGGCGGCCAGCGCGGCGTCGCGCACCGCGTCGTGCGGGATGCCGGGGCCGAGGTCACCATGGACGCTTCCATCCTCGCGCACCCGCGTCGCCCCGCCGACCATGGGACCCTCGACCACCGTGGCGACGACCTCGCCGCCCGGTCCCCGGGCGGCCGACAGCACCTCCGGCCGGATCTCCGGCTCGACGAACACCTTGATGGTCCCGCCACAGGCGAGCCCGACCTCCCACGCCTTCTCGTCGCTCACTCCGAATGTGACGAGCCTGGGTGTCCCCCGCTCCAGGGCGGCGGCGATCTCGCCGGCGGCGGCGGCTTCGACGCACCCACCCGAGACCGACCCCGCGATGGTGCCGTCCCGGGTGGCGAGCATCGATGCCCCTTCCGCCCGGGGTGCGGAGCCCCAGACGCTGGTCACCACCGCGCGGCCGGGCGGCTCGCCGGCCGCGGTGAGCCGCTCGTATTCCGACAGCAGGTCGCGCATCGCTCCTCCCTACAGATCGCCCAGCCGCTCCGCGAGCGCCGCGAGAGATGCGACGCTCGCCGCGGGCACGAACTCGTCGACGTGAGGCAGCGCGGCCCGCAGGCCGGCGGTCGCCGGCTCGAACCCTTCGCGTGCGGCGAGCGGATCGATCCAGATGAGGCGGTGGCAGGACCGCCGCAGCGTCGCCATCTCCCGCGCGAGCACGGCGGGGTCGCCGCGCTCCCACCCGTCCGACATCAGCAGGACCACCGCGCCGCTGCGCACCGTCCGCCGGACCCAGCGGCGATTGAGCTCCCGCAGGCTCTCGCCGATGCGCGTACCCCCGCTCCAGTCTACCACCTTGTCGGCCACCCGTCGCAGGGCGGCGTCGGGGCTCCGCACCCGGAGCTGCCGAGTGATCCGGGTGAGGCGGGTGCCGAAGACGAAGACCTCGACCGGCGCGCCGCTCTGCTGGAGCGCGTGGGCGAACCGGAGCATGAACCGGCTGTAGCGCTCCATCGATCCGCTGATGTCGCAGACGAGCACGATCGGGCGCGGCCGGGTCGTCCGGCGCAGCCAGCGCCAGTGGAGTGCCTCGCCGCCGGTGGCGAGCGCGTGACGGAGCATGCTGCGGGCGGCGGGCCGATGCCCGGCTCTGCCGACCCGGCTGCGCCGGGACCGGCGCAGCGGCAGCCTCGGCCGGAGTCGCTCCAGCATCCTCTGGGCGTCGCGGGTCTCCTCCGCCGTGAGCGACGCGAAATCGGCGGTGCGGAGCACCTCCCGCGCGACGGCGCTGTCCGATCGTACGGCGGTCACCCGTTCGTCGCTGCCGGCGTCCGGGCCCTCCGGCGGCATCTCGCCCGAGGCACCCCGCTCCCGCTGGGTGATGCGGGGCAGGCGCCCTCCCAGATCGCCGCTGCTGCCGTACCGGCGCCAGAACAGGTCGAACGCGGCGTCGTAGAGCGGCCCGTCCTCCCGCCGCCGGACGAAGATCGCGCGTCCCGCGGCGCGCACGTCGCCGCGACGGTCGAAGCCGAGCAGGGTGAGCGCGCCCAGAAAGGTCGCGGTCTGCCCCGGCTCCACGTCGAGGCCAGCGCGCCGGAGAAGGCGGGCGAAACGCGCGACGTTCGCGGTGAACGCGACTCCGTCCACCGATACGGTCACCGTTCGCACTTGTCGTTTCCGCGCCGGCCGCCGTCAGCCACGGGCGGTGGCCCGCGCTTCCTCGAGGATACCGCGCGCTCCGCCCGCTCTCATCCCGCCCAGGTCCTCCTGGTACTTGAGGAGCACGCCCAGTGTCCGCTCCACCTGGGCCGCGTCGAGCTGCCCGGCACCGAGGGCGACCAGCGCGGCGGCCCAGTCGAGCGTCTCGGCCACGCCCGGCGACTTGGTCAGATCGGCCCGCCGGAGCCGCTGCACGAACTCGACGATCTCGCGCGCCAGCGTCTCCGGCACGTGCGGCAGGCGGGCGCGAAGGATGGCGAGCTCGCGCTCGGGCGTGGGGTAGTCGATCCAGTGGTACAGGCACCGGCGCTTGAGCGCGTCGTGCACCTCGCGCGTGCGGTTGCTCGTCAGAATGACCCGGGGCGGGCGATCCGCGCGTATGGTGCCGATCTCGGGAATGCTCACCGCGAAGTCGCTCAGGATTTCCAGCAGGAAGGCCTCGAACTCTTCGTCGGCCCGGTCCACTTCGTCGATCAGCAGCACCGGCGGCTCGCTCGCCCGGCTCTCCAGCGCCCGGAGCAGGGGCCGGCGGATGAGGAACTCCGCCCCGAAGATGTCGCGGGTCGCCGCCGACCTGGCCTCGCCCCGCGCTTCGAGCAGCCGGATCTCGAGCATCTGCCGGGGATAATCCCACTCGTAGAGCGCGGTGCTCGCGTCGAGCCCTTCGTAGCACTGCAGCCTGATCAGCTCGGCACCGAGCACCGCGGAGAGCGTACGGGCGACCTCGGTCTTGCCGACCCCGGCCTCGCCTTCCAGCAGGAGCGGGCGTCCCAGGGCGAGGGCCAGGAAGACCGAGGTGGCCAGGTCGCGGTCGGCGACGTACCCCTCTCGCGCGAAGGCCGCCTGAACGGCGTCGATGTCGGGTAGTCGGGTCATGCGGCCTTTCGAGGTCACCCCTCCGGCGCCTCGAGATCTCGCGCGTAGGTGGGAAAGCGGAACCGCATCTCACGCGAGAGAATTCCCCCGTGTCCGAGGTCCGCCAGGTCCGCCGCCTCCAGCAGCTCACCGGTGAGCAGCCGCGGAAGCACCAGGTCGGCCGCCGTCGCCAGCGCGAACATGCCGCACGACGGCAGCCCGAGCAACCTGCTGTCGCCGAGGCGCGCGAGCCAGATCATGGACCCGGGATGCGCCGGCACCCCCCGCCGCAGCACCTGCCCGCCCAGCCCATCCAGGGCGGCGAAGAACGGGGCGAGCGGATCTCCCGCCGACACGCCCCCGACGAGCACTACCCGCAATCCGCGGCCGAGCACCAGCGCCTCGAGCGCCGCGCGCAGGCGTCGCTCGGCAGCCTCGGGATCACTGTCGCCCACGAGGGTGGTACCCGCGAACCGCGAGCCGAGCGCCTCGACTTTGGCGCGGGCGCCCGCCTCGAATCTCGCGAGGTCGTCCGGCCCCAGGGCCTCGGCGGCGATCGCACCGACCTCGAGCGGCAGGTAGGGCCGCACCTCCACCAGCGGTCCTTCCGTGCGGGCGATCCGAACGGCCCGCCGCACCGCCTCGTCCGGCACCAGATGCGGCGCGACCTTCACCGAGGCGACGACCCGCCCGGCGATGACCGCCTGCCCGTGATACAGGGTGAACACCTCGAGCGGGTCGATCGCGTTGACCCGGCCGAGCGCCGGCACACGCACGTGGAGCACCCCGGGCCACCTGGCGAGCAGATCCAGGCGGCTCTGCCGCGGCGCGCGACGCTCGACGCCGGCGCCGCCCACCGCCACCGCGAGTTGCTCGGCCGCCTCGTTCTCGTGAAGATCACCCGGATCGGCCCAGGCCACGCGCACGGCCTCCCGGAGCCGGCCGTCGCCGGCGGCTTCGACGAGGCGCGCGACATCCTCGGGCCCGAGTCTGGTGCCCTTCGCCAAGGAGGAGTGGGGGAGCCGGACGCCGCCCAGGAGCACGGCGCCGGCGAGCTCATCGGGTCGGAGAAGGACGAGGTCGGAAGGGGGAATTCGCCTGGCGCGCATGCCGACTCACCCGGCGCTGACGCGCCGGGCGAAGTCGGTCCAGAACTCCTCGGTGAGCCGCCGTGCGGTGCCTTCCAGGAGCCGAGCGCCGACGCTCGCCACGGTGCCGCTGATGTTGCTGGTGGCGGACCAGTTGAGGCGCGTGCGGCCGTTTCCCGCCTCCTCCAGCCGAACGCTCGAGATCACGTCCACCGCCGAGCCCGGCGCCTTGCCGCGGGCCGCCATCCGGAGCCGCTCGGGCTCCACGATGTCGGACAGCTCCACGTCGAGCTTGAACTTGACCTTCACCGCCCCGACGCCGAGTCCGCTGACGACGTTGAAGTGCGTCGCATCCACCGCCTCCACCGATTCCACCCCGGGCGCCGAAGCCGCGACGAAGTCGGGATCCATGAGCCGCGCCCAGACTCTGTCCCTGGGAGCCGAGATTTCGGGTGCTCCGGAGAACTCCAGCTTCATGTCGATGGCCCGTAGGAGGATGCCGTGTCGTCGTGACCCGGTGTGGCCCGCGCCTAGTGCGCCCGCTCCAGCGCCTTCTGAATCGCGCGGCGAACGATGACCGTGGCCAGGTGGCGCCGGTACTCGGCCGACGCATGGATGTCCCCGGTGATCTCGATGCCCTCGACCGAGCCCGCGGCCGCCCGGCCGATCACCTCGGGCTCGCCCTTGGTGCCGACCAGCTGATCGGTCGAGCCGATCAGCCGCGACACGTCGCCCACGCCGGTTAGCGCGACCGCGGCGTGGCTCACCGTCTTCCGGGTCCGGGCGATCACCGTCGCCGCACCGGCCAGCGAGTACCCCGATGCCGCCTGATCCTGGCTCACGTATGCCGTCCCCGCGCCTCTGGGCGTCGGCGGCAGCAGCACGTCGATCAGCATCTCGTCCTCGGCCAGCGCGGTCGCGAAGGGGCCCAGGAAGAACTCGCGGGCCCGGACCGAGCGCTTCCCGCGTTTGGATCTGAGATTGAAGGTCGCGTCGAGCGCCAGCATCACCGCCGGCAGATCGGAGGCCGGATCGGCGTGCGCCAGGCTCCCGCCGACGGTGCCCCGATTGCGGACCTGAAGGTCGCCGATGCTCTCGGTACACTCGACCACGAGCGGAAACCGCTCCCGCAGCAGAGCGGAGTCGAGCAGGTCGCGGTAGGTCGTGGTGGCGCCGATGCGAACGCCCCTGCGATGCTCCACGACCCCGCGGAGCTCGGCCAGATCGCTCACGTCCACCAGGCGCGGCGGCTGGGCCAGCCGGAAGCGCATCATCGGCAGGAGGCTGTGGCCGCCGGCCAGGATCTTGGTTCCGTCTCCCGCGGCGAGCGCGTTGAGCGCGTCCCGCACCGACACCGCCCGCACGTAGTCGAAGCTCGCGGGGATCATGGAGCCACCCGCTTCGCGGCCTGCATGGCGGCCCATACGCGCGCCGGGGTGACCGGCTTGTCGATGTGCAGGATACCGAGCGGTGACAGCGCGTCGCAGACCGCGTTCACCAGGCACGCGGCGGAAGCGATCGTCCCGGCCTCGCCGCAGCCCTTCACGCCGAGGGGATTGACCGGCGACGGCGTCACGGTGAAGTCGTTCTCGATCCGCGGCATCTGGCTCGCCTTGGGCACGGCGTAGTCCATCATCGTGCCGGTGGCGAGCTGACCGGAGTCGTCGTAGATGCAGATCTCCTGCAGCCCCTCGCCGATGCCCTGGACGACCCCGCCGTGGATCTGGCCCTGCACGATCATCGGATTGATGTGCGGACCGCAGTCGTCCACCGCGACGTAGCGGAGGATCTTCACCTCGCCGGTCTCGGCGTCCACCTCGACGGTACAGAGGTGGCTGCCGAACGGGTAGACGAAGTTGGACGGGTCGAAGAACGCCGATGCCTCCAGGCCCGGCTCCACGCCGGCCGGCATGTTCCACGCGACGTTGGCCATGAGCGCCACCTCGGCGAATCCCTTGCCCTGGTCGGGCGAGCCACGCACGACGAATTTGCCGTCCTGCCATTCGATGTCCTGCTCGTTCGCCTCCATCAGATGTGCGGCGATCTTCTTCGCCTTTTCCTTTACCCGCTGCGCGGCCACCTTCACCGCCGATCCGCAGACAGCGGTGGAGCGGCTGCCGTAGGTGCCCCAGCCCTGCGGGGTAGTCTCGGTGTCGCCGTGGACGATCTCGATGTTCTCCACCGGATAGCCGAACTCCTCGGCGACGATCTGGGCGAAGGTCGTCTCCTCGCCTTGCCCGTGCGGCGACGCGCCGATGTACACCCGTACCACGCCGGTCGGATACACCCGGACGATCGCCGAGTCGTAGAGCCCGCCACCGAACCCCACCGCGCCCGCCACCTGCGAGGGTCCGAGGCCGCAGATCTCGATGTAGGAGATCACGCCCACCCCGAGGTAGCGCCCCTCCCTGCGTGCGTCCTCCTGCTGCCGGCGGAAGGCGGGATAGTCGAGAATCTTGACCGCCTTGTCGAGCGCCGGCTCGTAGTTGCCGGAGTCGTACACCAGCCCGGTCGCGACGGTGTAGGGGAACTTGTCCGGTGGAATGAAGTTCCTGCGCCGCACCTCGACCGGGTCCATTCCGATCTTCCGGGCGTAGATGTCCACCAGCCGCTCGATCAGGTACGCCGCCTCGGGCCGGCCCGCGCCGCGGTAGGCGTCCACCGGAGTGCCCGCGGTGTACACTCCATGAATCGTTCCGTGAATGTTCGGGATGGTGTACGGTCCGGAGTACACCAGGCCGTGCAGGATCGTTGGAATACCCGGCGCCGCGGTGGACGCGTACGCGCCGAGGCCGGCATACACCCTGGTGCGGAGGCCGGTGATCTTGCCGTCCTTCGTGCCGCACAGCTCCACGTGCTGCACGTGGTCGCGGCCGTGAATCGTGGCCTTGTAGTTCTCCGACCGGTCCTCGGTCCACTTGACCGGCCGCCCCAGGTCCATGGCCGCGAGCGCCACCAGAGCCTCGTCGGGATACGCCGGAATCTTGCTGCCGAATCCTCCGCCCACCTCGGGCGCGATCACCCGCAGCCGGTGCTCGGGGATCTTGAGCATCACCGAGCAGAGGAAGCGATGGATGTGGGGGTTCTGACTGGTGACCCAGAGCGTCAGGTGGCCGCTCCCCTTGTTGTAGCTCGCGACGGCCGCGCGGGTTTCCATCGCGGTGGGCAGCAGCCGCTGCTGAACCAGCTTCTCCTGTACGGTGACCTCGGCGCTCCGGAACGCCGCGTCGGCGTCGCCGCCCGCCACCACCCAGGTGAAGGCGATGTTGCCGGGCACGTCGTCGTGAAGCTGCGGCGCGCCCTCAATGGCCATCTTCTCGGGGTCCACGCCACCTTCGAGCGGCTCGTAATCCACCTCGATCAGGTCGATCGCATCCCGGGCCGTGGCCCGGGTGGTCGCCACCACCATGGCCACGCCGTCTCCGACGTAGCGCACCTTGTCGTACGCCAGAAGCGGGTGAGCCGGCACCTTGAGGTCGCAGTTGGGGACGTTCCACGCGCAGGGGACCGGAGCCACCCGATCCTTGATGTCCGCACCGGTGTAGACCGCAATCACGCCGGGCGCGCGCCGGGCGGCCGTCACGTCGATGCCGGTGATCCGGGCATGCGCGTATGGGCTCCGGAGCATCGCCGCGTAGGTGAGGCCGGGAAGCTTGACGTCGTCGGTGTATGTCGCGGCGCCGGTGATCAGCCGGGGGTCCTCACGGCGCTTGATGGCGGAGCCGAAGATGGTGGCCATGGATATTGCCTCAGACGGCGACGGAACTGGTTCGGAGCGTGGCGGCCGCGGCCTGAATGGCGGCGACGATGTTCTGATAGCCGGTGCAGCGGCAGTAGTTCCCCTCGATCGCGTGCCGGATTTCCTCCTCGGTGGGGTCGGGGTTCGCGGCGAGCAGATCCACCGCCGTCATGATCACGCCAGGGGTGCAGAACCCGCATTGCAGGCCGTGCTTGTCCCAGAACGCCTGCTGCAGCGGATGGAGGTCACCCACGCTCCCGATCCCCTCGATGGTCGTGAGCCGGTGCCCCTCCGCCTGCAGTGCCAGCACGGTGCAGCTCTTCACGGCGCGCCCGTCCATCAGGATGGTACAGGAGCCGCACTGGCTGGTGTCGCAGCCGATGTGGGTGCCGGTGAGATTCAGGTCGTCTCGCAGGACGTGCACCAGCAAGGATCTCGGCTCGACCTGGACATGATGCTCCGTGCCGTTGATGGCGAGCGTAAGGGGGCGGGTCATCGAACTGGTGGCTCCTTCCGTTCCGGAGGACGCTGCCGGGGCGGACTGGCGAGGGGACCGGTGTGAGATTCCGACAACTTTGTGTGACGCGGCAACGGGGTCAAGGTTCCCCAGTCACATGGCCTTGACCGGTCGCGCCACGAGCGTGTAAAGTCACTGTCCGCTTATCTGCGGATCTTTGGGGTGTAGCTCAATCGGCAGAGCGCCCGGCTGTTAACCGGGAGGTTGCTGGTTCGACCCCAGCCGCCCCAGTCGAACCCGGTGTGGGGGCCATGCTGACATGGCCCCCACATTCGGTTCAGGGACCTCGGCGCTCGGCCAAAGCCCTGCGATCGCGTCGTTGGTTCACGCCAGCTTCTCGTAGGCTTCGAGCGTCAGGAATTCCGGGAACTCGGGCGCCGCCACCAGCCCCTCGAGAAGGGCCGCCGCGTCCGCGAGCCGGGTGGTTCCGGACGCTGCGAGCTCCAGCCTGCCGACCTCTTCCCGCAGCAGCCCTTGCACCCGCTCCAGCGTCACCGGTGCTCCCTCCTCGGTGTGAACGCCGTGCCGGATCCATTGCCAGAGCTGGGCGCGGGCGATCTCGGCGGTGGCGGTATCCTCCATCATGTTGTTGATCGCGACCGCGCCGGACCCGCGGAGCCAGGCCTCCAGGTATTGCAGGGCGACGGAAACGTCGCTCCGCAGCCCGGCGTCGGTGATGCGCCCGCCGGGGACCCGGACATCCAGCAACTCCTTCCCGGTGACCGCGACCTCGTCGCGCAGGCGATCCTTCTGATGGGCACGTCCCGTCAGTACTTCGTCGAATACCTCCTGGACCACCGGGACCAGGTCCGGGTGCGCCACCCAGGCGCCGTCGTACCCGTCCCGGGCCTCGCGGCCCTTATCCTCCCGCACCCTGGCGAGGGCGTGGGCGTTCACCTCCGCGTCGCGGCGGCTGGGGATGAATGCGGCCATCCCGCCGATGGCGTGGGCGCCCCGCCGATGGCAGGTGCGCACCAGCAGCTCGGTGTACGCCCGCATGAAGGGCACCGACATCGTGAGCTGGCCGCGGTCGGGAAGTACGAACTCGGGGCGGTCGCGGAAGTTCTTGATGACGCTGAAGAGATAGTCCCAGCGTCCGGCATTGAGTCCTGCCGCGTGATCTCGCAGCTCGTACAGGATCTCGTCCATCTCGAAGGCCGCGAGGATCGTCTCGACCAAAACGGTCGCCCGGATCGTCCCTCGCGGCAACGCGAGCGCGTCCTGGGCCTCGTTGAAGACGTCGTTCCAAAGCCGGGCCTCGAGATGGCTCTCCAGCTTGGGGAGATAGAAGTAGGGGCCGCTTCCACGGGCGAGCAGCTCCCGCGCGTTGTGGAAGAAGTAGAAGCCGAAGTCCACCAAGCTGGCGGAGACCGGCCGCCCCTCCAGCAGGACATGCTTTTCCTGAAGATGCCACCCGCGGGGCCGCACCACCAGCGTCGCCAGCTCCCCGCCGAGGGCGTAGCGCTTTCCCTCGGGGCTCCGGTACTCCAGCGTGCCCTGGACCGCATCCATGCAGTTGGCCTGACCGCTGACCACGTTGGTCCATGGCGGCGACAGGGCGTCCTCGAAGTCGGCCATGAACACCCTCGCGCCGGAATTGAGCGCGTTGATCATCATCTTCCGCTCGACCGGCCCGGTGATCTCGACCCGCCGGTCGGTGAGGTCGGGTGGGGAGGACGCCACCCGCCAATCGGCCGAGCGGACGCCGGCGGTGTCTTCCAGAAAGTCGGGGAGCGCCCCGGCGCGCAGCCGGCGCTGGATCTCCCGCCGGCGGGCCAGGAGCTGCTCCCGCCGGGGTCCGAACCCTCGAGCCAGCCGCCCGATGAACTCGATGGCGTCAGGCGTGAGGATGCGATCCTGGCCGGGGACGTCCGAACCCCGAATCTCGAGCGGTGTGGTCACTCTGCAGGCTCCGGTGTCGCGGTTCGGCGGGGAGTGTAGCCGGGCCGGGGACACGCCGACAGGGGAGTGCCGGCGGGTGCCTCAGACCGAAGCGACGTGCAGCGCGATGAAAGCGAAGTGGCAGGCGCTTCCGGCGAGAAGAGCGGGGCCGCCCGAGTCCTGCAGCGTGACATGGCCACAGGAGTGTAGGTGCCAGCGATCAGGAAACAAATGGCGATGTGGTCCAGCGTCCTGAGCCGCCGGAGGCCGACCTCGCCCAACGGGAGCCGGTGATAGATGGTGCTCGCCGGGTAGAGCAGGATGAGCGTCGCGCCGTACACGGCGAAGGACAGCAGCTGGGTGCGGCCGTCCGCCATCGTGAGCAGGAACCGCCGCCAGGAGGAGGCCGACGAGGTGGGAGCCGGCGTTGAAGGGTTCCCGGACGCGCATGGGGTGAATGTAGTGGCGAACCGTCACGTACCGTGACCCCCGCGCCCCGACCTTGTCGCCCGCAGGGCTCGGGAATAGGGTACAGGAACATGCCGTTTCCCGTGCCGGCGTCCGAAACGACCCCGGAGGCGATAGTCAGCCCGTGCGCATAGCGCTCTTCTCCGAAGTGTATTGGCCGATGGTGAGTGGGGTCGGCGTGACCCTGCTGCGCCTCACCGAGGCGCTGCAGGCGCGGGGGCACGAGCTTCGGGTCTACTCGGCAACCTATGCGCTGCCGCCGGGCCAATCCGACCGCCCGGAGGTCCACCGGTCCCCCAGCGTGCCGTTCTTCCTGTACCCCGACGTCCAGTGGGCCTTCCCACGGATGCGCGACGTGGTGGACGACCTGGCCCGGTTCCGACCCGATGTCGTCCACGTGGCGACGGAATTCTCGCTCGGCATCGCCGGGATGAAGGCGGCGCGACAGCTCGGGTTTCCGCTGGTCGCCTCCGCCCACACCGACTACGACCAGTACGCCGCGCGCTACGGCGTGACCTGGGCGCTGCGCGCCGGGTGGCACTATCTGCGCTGGTTCTACGGCCAGGCGAACAAGGTGCTCTGCCCCTCGAGGATCTACGAGCAGCACCTGCACAGCCGTGGCGTCACGCATACCGGAGTCTGGAGCCGGGGCGTGGATCCCGCCTGGTTCCACCCCCGCTTCCGGAGCGACGAGTATCGCGCGCGGTTCGGCATCGGGCCGGGCGACCTGCTGGTCACCTACATCGGCCGGATCGCGCGGGAGAAGAACCTCGAGCTGCTGCTGCGAGCCTGGGAGACCCTGGCCCCCGTGCGCGGCACGTCCCAGCTGGTTCTGGTCGGGCAGGGACCGCTGGAAAGCGAGATACGCCGGCGCGACATCGCCAACGTGCACGTGACGGGGCTGCTCCAGGCCCACGAGCTCTCCGCCGCCTACGCCTCGGCCGACATCTTCACCTTCCCGTCCCCTACCGAGACCTTCGGCAACTCGCTCCTCGAGGCCATGGGCTCGGGGCTGCCCTCGCTGGTGGCTGCCTCCGGCGGCGTCCTCGAGTTCTCCGAGCACGGCCGCAACGCCTGGCTGGTGGCCCCCGACAGCGCCGTGGCCATCGAGGAGGGTCTGGAGCGTCTCCTCACCGACGCCGCGCTGCGCAGAAAGCTCGCCGCGGGCGGACTCGAGACGGCCCGCGACCGCGATTGGGCCCAGGTGTACGACCGGTTGGAGGCGGACTACAGGGAGGCGATGGAGGGGAAGCGGCTGAAGCGGGCGGCCTGACCGCGCCCGCTGCCTACAGGTGTTGCAGCAGGAGGTACGCCACCGCCGCGATCGCCGCGCTCATCGGAATCGTCAGGACCCAGGCCCACACGATCCGCCCGGCCACGCCCCATCGCACGGCCGACACCCGCTGCGCCGCGCCCACGCCCACGATCGCGCCCGTGATCGTATGGGTGGTGCTCACCGGCACTCCCAGCGAGGTCGCCAGCAGCACCGTGATGCCGCCCGCGGTTTCCGCGCAGAACCCCCCGAATGGCCTGAGCTTGGTGATCCGCGATCCCATGGTCTTCACGATCCGCCATCCGCCCATCGCGGTGCCCAGGGCGATCGCGATGTGCGCCGAGAGCACGATCCAGAGGGGAACGTGATCCGCGGTCTGCAGGTGGAAGTGGCTCAGCCACCCGGTGGCGCCGGCAAAGCTGGCCTGCGAGGCCACCAGCAGGCTGACGATGATGCCCATCGTCTTCTGCGCGTCGTTGGCGCCGTGGGAGAGGGAGTACAGTGCCGCCGAGACGAGCTGGAGCCTGCGGAACACCCGGTCGAGCGGTCCCGGCGGCGCGTGGCGCAGGGGCCAGGAGAGGCCCACCGTCAGCGCCAGCGAGATGAACAGGCCGAGCATGGGGGAGACGATGATGAAGAGGAGAGGGAGGGTCCACCCGCCGGGGATCAGCGCGGCGAATCCGGCCTTTGCGATCGCCGCACCGGCGTACCCGCCGAGCAGTGCGTGGGACGAGGAGCTGGGGAGACCGGCATACCAGGTGATCAGGTCCCAGACGATCGCGCCGAGCAACCCGCCGAGGATCACGTTGGGGTCCACGATCTCGATGTCGATCAGCCCCCTGCCGATCGTCCGCGCCACCGCCGTGCCCACCACGAAGGCCGCGATGAAGTTGAAGAACGCGGCCCAGAAGACGGCGACGCCGGGGGTGAGCACCCGGGTCGAGACCACGGTGGCGATCGAGTTGGCGCTGTCGTGAAAGCCGTTGATGAAATCGAAGACCAGCGCGATCAGCACGATCGTCAGGACGTAGACGACGGCCCCTTCCATGCTCAGGCGTGCTTGATGGAGATGGACTCCAGCACGTTCGCCGCGTCCTCGATGTCGTCGAGGGTCTTCTCCAGGTTGTCGTATATTTCCTTCCACTTGATGACGTTGAGCGGGTCGGGGTCGCCCTCGAACAGCCGGCCCAGCCACTCGTGATAGAGCGAGTCGCCCTCCTCCTCCAGCCGCTTCACCTGCACGCAGGCCTCGAGCACCGTGCCCGCCTTGTTCTTTTCGAGCGCGCGGACCGCCACCTGCAGCTGGGCGACTGCGCGGCCGATGACGTCGGCGATGAGCACGGCCCCCTCCGGCGCCTTCCCGGCTCGGAACATCTGGAGCCGGCGCGCGGTGCCGTCGATCAGGTCGATCACGTCGTCCAGCCGGGAGGCCAGGAGGTGGATGTCCTCCCGGTCCAGCGGCGTGATGAATACCCGGTCGAGCCGGGTGACGACCTCGTGGGTGACCTGGTCGGCCTGGTGTTCCAGCCGCTTGATCTGGTCCACGATAGCCGTCCGGCGGGCGGCCTCGGCGCGCAGCAGTTCCTGGAGCAGCGTCGCCGCTTCCACCGTGAAGGCGGCGACTGCGCTGAAGAGGTCGAAGAATTTTTCGTCGCGGGGAAGGAGCCGCATGCGTCACGTCCGGAGTGGAATTTGAGCGGTCGGGAAGATAGCACCGGCGCCAGCCGCCAACTATCGGACCGATGCACGATCTGGCACTGATAGCCGACAGCATATCGCGGAGGTAAGTTTCTCTCCCCTCTATGTCCCTTCCCACCGACGCTCGCGAGCGGCTCGCCGCGGTCACCCGGTCCGCGCTGCTGGATACCCCTCCCGAGGAGGCCTTCGACCGGCTCACCCGGATGGCGGCCCGGCTGCTCGGCACGCCGATCTCCCTGATCACCCTCGTCACCGACGACCGGCAGTTCTTCAAGAGCGCCACGGGGTTGGCCGAGCCGTGGGCGAGCCGCCGCGGCTCCCCGCTCACCCATTCGTTCTGCCGCCACGTCGCGGTGTCCGGCGAGCCGCTCGTGGTGGAAGACGCCCGCCGGCACCCACTGCTGCGGAGCAACCCCGCGCTGCGGGAGCTGGGGTGGATCGCATACGCGGGGGTCCCGCTCGTCACCCGCCAGGGCGACGTGGTCGGGGCGTTCAGCGTGGTGGACGGGATGCCGAGGCTCTGGTCCGAGCGCGACGTGACACTACTGCGGGATCTCGCCGCCTGCGCCGCCACCGAGATCGAGCTGCGGATCCTCACGGCCCAGGAGCCCTCGAAGCCTCCCGCCACCAACGGCGGTCCGCATTGCCCTGACATCTTCGAGGACACCGGGATCCCCATGGGCATGGCGTCGCCAGAGGGACGCTGGACCCGGATCAACCAGGCGCTCTGCGAGCTGCTTGGCTATCGCGAGGAGGAGCTGCTCGGGGCCCTGGCGGAAGGGATTATTCATCCCGACGACCGGCCGGTCCAGCGCCAGGCCGTCCGGCTGCTCCTCGCCGGCGAGTGTCCCAGCTACACCTCCGAGCACCGCTGCCTCCGCCGGAGCGGAGAGGCGACCTGGGGTCTGGTCACGGTGACCCTGGTCGCCGACGCGGAGCGCCGCCCCCGGCACTTCGTCTTCGCCATTCAGGACACCAGCGATCGGAAGCGCGCCGAGATCGAGCTGCGCGAGAGCGAAGAGCGCTACCGGCTGGTGGTCCAAGCCACCCGGACCGCCGCCTGGGACTGGGATCTCGTCACCAACCGGGTGACGTGGGGCGAGGGACTCGACACCCTGCTGGGCCACGCGCCGCCGGGGCTGGCGACGAGCGCCGCCTGGTGGTACCAGCACATCCACGCGGAGGACCGGGAGCGGGTCGTCGCCGGGATCCAGGGCGCGCTCGGACGGGGCGAGCGCGCGTGGGAGCAGGAGTATCGCTTCCGCCGAGGCGACGGGGCCTGGGCGCGGGTCGCCGTGCGCGGCTACGTCGTCGCGGACCGGTCCGGGGTGCCGCTGCGGGTCGTGGGCGCGATGGCGGACGTGACCCGCGCCCGGGAGGTGGAGAGCGAGCTCCGCTCGGACATCGCCGAGCGGAAGCGTGCGGAGTCGCTGGCGGAGGGGCAGAGCCGGCTGCTGGAGCGGATCGCCGCGGGCGACGCCCTCGATGGAATCCTGGACGGCATGCTTCGCTTCGCCGAAGAGCACGGCGGTGGATTCGCCGCGTCGCTCATGCTGCTGGAGCCGGGCGGGGAGGAGCTGCGGCTGGTGAGCGCCCCATCGCTGCCCGCCGAGTACGCGAAGGCGGTGCAGGTCGTGCCCGTCGGTCCGGGTCAGGGAAGCTGCGGCACCGCGGCCTATCGCCGCGCGCTCGTGGCGGTGCGCGACATCGCGACCGATCCTCTCTGGGAGGGGCCGGCGCGGGAGGCCGCCATCGCGGCGGGGCTCCGCGCCTGCTGGTCCATCCCCATCTTCTCGACATCCGGTGTCGTGCTGGGCACCTACGCCAACTATTACCGGGAACGCCGCGATCCGTCGCCCGACGATCTGCGGATCGTCGGGATCGCGAGCCATCTCGCCGGCATCGCCATCGAGCGTACCCGGAACCTGGAGGCGCTGGCGTCGTCCACCCGGCTGCTCCAGCAGGTGCTGGAGACACTGCCGGTCGGCGTGTGGGTCGTGGGGTCGAGCGGCAGAATCGTGTACGGCAACGCCGCGGGCCAGCAGCTCTGGGGCGCGGAACGGTTCGTCGGCATCGACGGGTTCGACCAGTTCAAGGGATGGTGGGTGGAGAGCGGACGCCCGATCGCGCCCGACGAGTGGGCGGCGGTCCGCGCGCTCCGGCGCGGGGAGATCTCCCTCAACGAGCTGATCAGGATCGAGGGCTTCGACGGCTCCGAGCGCGTGATCCTCAATTCCGCGGTGCCGATCACCGGCGCGGGCGGCAGAATCGAAGGGGCGATCGCGCTCAACCAGGATGTGAGCGAGCAGCGCGCCGCGGAGGAGGCTCTCCGCCGGAGCGAGGAGCAGCTGCGGCAGGCGCAGAAGATGGAGGCCGTGGGCCAGCTGGCGGGTGGGATCGCGCACGACTTCAACAATCTGCTCACCGCGATCCTCAGCTACTGCGATCTCCTGCTGGAGGAGGTCCGCCAGGGCGACCCTATCCGTGGCGACATCGAGCAGATCCGGCTCGCGGGGCAGCGCGCCGCGGGGCTCACCCGCCAGCTCCTGGCCTTCAGCCGGCGCCAGGTGCTCCAGCCGAAGGTGCTCTCGCTCAATCATGTGGTGGCGGAGACCAACGGCATGCTTCGCCGGCTCGTGGGTGCCGACATCGTGCTCGACGTCGCCTCGGACCCCGGGCTCTGGTATGCGCTCGCCGACCCGGGCCAGATCGAGCTGGTGCTGATGAACCTGGTAGTGAACGCGCGGGACGCGATGCCGCAGGGCGGACGACTCACGATCGCGACCTCCAACCGCGAGCTGAGCGGAGACTCCGGCGCCCGCCCCAACGGGGTGCGCGCCGGCTCGTACGTGGCGCTGGAAGTGAGCGACACCGGCGTGGGTGTCGATCCGGCCAACCATGCCCGGATCTTCGAGCCCTTCTTCACGACCAAGGACCCCGGAAAGGGCACCGGGCTCGGCTTGTCCACCGTGTACGGCATCGTGAAGCAGAGCGGCGGTCACATCACGCTGGAGAGCGCCCCGGGCCGGGGCGCGACCTTCACCGTGCTGCTGCCCAGGTATCTGGGCAACGAGCCGCCGGCATCCTCCAGGGTGGACCGCCGCCGGCTGCCGGGTGGCACCGAGACGCTGCTGCTGGTCGAGGACGAGGCGGCGGTGAGGAGCTCCGCCCGGCGCCTGCTCGAGCGGCAGGGCTACACCGTGCTCGAGGCGAGACACGGCGCCGACGCCCTCCGCATCGTGGAGGAGAGCGGCCGACAGATCGATCTCGTCGTGACCGACCTGGTGATGCCCGAGATGGGAGGCAAGGAGCTGGCGGAGCGGCTGCGCGCGCACCGTCCCGCCCTCAAGGTCCTCTTCATGTCGGGCTACACGGAGAAGGCGATCGCTGCCGATGGCGTCATGCCGCCGAACACGGGCTTCCTGGAGAAGCCGTTCACGGTGGAGCAGCTGATGCGGAGGTTGAGAGAGATTCTGGATGAGGAGGGGTCAGGGTGACATGCCACGTACCACCGCCAGCAGCTCCTCCGGCTTTTCCAGCCAGTAGTCGGGGCTCGCCCCCTCCAGGTGGCTCCGCCCGAACGGCCCCCACAGCACCGCCGCCGTCCACACGCCGGCCGCTCGACCCGAGCGCATGTCGTGGATGCTGTCGCCCACGTAGATCGTGGCGGCCGGGTCGGAGCCGAGCAGCCGCATCGCCTTCTCGACCGGCTCCGGGTGGGGCTTGGGGTTTTGCACCTCGTCGGCACAGACCAGCACGTCCATCAGCGATTCCAGCCGCGCCAGGGCCAGCCCGCGGAGCGCACCCGACCGATTCTTGCTGGTGACCAGCCCCGTAACGATGCCCTCCTCCTTGAGCTCGCGCACGGCATCCACCACGCCGGGATATACCGTTACCATCCGGTCGTGATGCCTCAGGTTGTACTCCCGGTAGGTGGCGATCAGCGCGTCGAGCATCCCGGTGGCGTCCTCCAAAGCACCGAATTGGGCGGTGAGAGGCGTGCCGACCCCCTCCAGCCATTCCGCGTCGGTGCGAGGGGGTAGCCCATGCGCCGCCAGGGTGTGGTGATAGCTGTCCAGAATCAGCCGGACCGAGTCGATCAGCGTGCCGTCGAGGTCGAAGAGCACGGTGTGGAGCCTGGGCATCGCGGTAATCTATTGAAGCGGGCTCCGGATGATCAGCCAGAAACGAAGAGCAGCAGCCCCCCCAGTCGTGCCTCGATCGCGTCGTAGCGGGGCTCCGGCGGCGGCAAACGACGCACCTCACGGGCGAACTCGCCCGCCGTCATGGCCGCCAGCCGCCCCATCGTCGCCGATTCCCCCGCGGTATGTCCCCGCCCCACGAACGCGAGCGCTTCTTCCAGGTCGGCGAGCGTCGCGAGATCCCGGCGCCGCGCGGCTTCACGAATGCCTTGGTGCAGTCTCAGCGACAACCGGTGTACGAGGGGATCGGCCGCGGGTGCCGCCCACCGGCTGCCGCGAGCCAGCGCGAGCCTGGACCTGACGGGCGCGGCCACGAGGGACAGCGCTTCCCCCAGGCGAGCCGACTCCGGTGCGGTCGCCTCGGCGGTCGCGGCGTCCGCGAGCCGTGCGGCCACGACCTGCTCCTCGTCGGTCCACGTTCCATCAGGCTCGATCCAGATGAGCGCGGACGCGAGCCTGCTCTCGGCGCCCGGCCCGACACCGAACAGTTCGAATCCGACGAGGACACCCTGCTTGCCTCCCGCTATCACGGCCGTTCCGGCCGCTGCTTCGCCTTCCCGGTATGCTTCGGCCAGTTCCGATCGCCACCGCCAGAGCCCGCGGCCGGCGGCGCCGAGCCCGGCCATGGCGGGGAGCCGCGCCTTGGCCGCGAGCGTCTGCGTGATCCGGAGCGCCCGCTCGATCGCGGATGGGGGCCTGAAGACGACGACCTCCACTTCCCGGTGTGCCGACCCGAGTCGTACCGCCCTGCCTTCCCGCTGCTCCATCCGCATCGGTGTCCACGGCAGATCGTAGTGAACCACCCGCCCGGCCCGCTGAAGATCCAGGCCCTCGGCTGCTACATCGGTCACCAGGAGATGGCGGGGCCCGGGCGGCGCGCGCTCGCCGCGGTCCGCGCGAAACCAGCCGAGCACGTTTTCCCGTGGCACCGGAGAGTGGCCGAAGCCCGCCCGGGCGCCGGTGCACCAGGCGAGCGGCGGTGGTCCCAGCCGGTCTCTCAGGTAGCGCACCGTCTCGCGCCGCGACGTGAAGACCAAAGTAGGCCGGCCGTCGGCCAGCAATGACCGGAGCCGCTGCATCTTGCCGTCCGGCTGCTCCTCGGCTCTCGCGGCATCACGAAGCACCTCTTCGATCCTGTCGAGATCATCGAGCTCGAGATCGTTGGGATCCTCGCCCGCCGGCATCAGCTCCCAGAGGACGAGCTGGTCCTCCAACCGGCCGGTGAAGCGGCGGAGTGCGCTGCGCTCCAGCGGGCGTCCGGTGAGGGCCGCATCCCGGGCATGCATCAGGAGATTGCGGTACCGCCTGAGCGCCGCGGTCAACGCCGGGGGACTCGAGGCGGCCGCCCGCCGCAGCACGGTTCGCACCAGGGCTTCCGTGCCCGGCACCCGGGACAGCCGCAGCTTGTCGATCGACGCCAGCGTTTCCGCCGCGGCCTCGCACTCGGACGGGTCAGGCGTGATACCCACGCCTCGTCGCTCCGGCCGGAGACCTTCGGGGCACGACGTCTCGACGACCAGCTCGCCCAGCGCCGGTGACCCGGATCCGCGGCCGAGCAGAACCTTCAGCGAGCCCACACCATACGGCGCCAGCGCGTCGTCGCGCACGCCGAGCAGGAGCTGGTGAAGCAGATCGTCGAGCCGGTTCACGACGGGGGTGGCGGTGACCAGCAGGATTGGACGGCCGACCAGCCATGGTGCCGTGTTCCGATACCGCCAGGTGGTCGGATTTCTGAAATGATGCGACTCGTCGATGATGACCGGCCCGCGCCTCACGGCGGGCAGATGCCCCCGGCTCACCGACTGGTGCGAGCCGGTGGCGATCTCCACCCCCAGGGCGCGCGCGGCGGAGGTCCACTGCTCGACCAGCGTCGCCGGCACCAGGCACGTGGTGGGGCGGCCGCGGCCGAGCGCCGCGGCAACGGCGAGTGCGACGTAGGTCTTCCCGCTGCCCACCGGATCCGCCAGCAGCGCCCCGCCGAACCGCCTGACCGCGTGCAGCATGCGTCGAAAGCTCCTGCTCTGCTCGGGTCGGAGCCATGCGGGAGGAGGCTCGGCGTCCTCCTCGGGCGCGAGCCGCCGCGCCATCGCCCGGGCCACGTGGGCCGCCGGCGCCCAGCGTCCGGGACGCAGCGCGGTCGCGAGGGGGTCGGGAACCGGCGCGAGCGCTTCAGCCACGATTCTCGGCACCGCCGGGGAGCGAGCGGAGCAACGCCGCCCGCTGAGAGGCACCGAGGCCGAGGTGTCGGGCGGCGATGTCATCGAGTTCGACCTGAACCCGGCCGCCGCTGCGGGCCAGGTGGCTGAGGGTGGAAAGGTCGTCGTCACCGAGCACGGAGGGTGGGAGCGGCAGCGCCCCGACGGTGCCCGCCGAGTACCGTGCGCAGCCGCCGGCGGCGGGCATCGCGCGCGCGCGCGCGGCGGCGCGAATCCAGCTGCTGTTGAGCCAGGCGGCCACCCGGTCGGCCTCGGCATCGGTCTTCGCCAGCGCCACGTAGCAACTGTTGAGCGGGATCGTGTCGGGTAGTCCGGTAAGCGACGCCGCGCGCAGCTCGCGCGCGAGATCGGCCCACACGATCCGGTGTGCCGCCGCCGCCGCCCGCGTCCTGAACAGCGCCCACGGTGGG
>JACDHV010000205.1 GCA_013820855.1 Gemmatimonadales bacterium
GACATCTCCTGTGGCGTGCGCAGCGGCACCGGGGTTCTGCGTGGTTCCGGCACGATCTCCTCCATGCGTGTGTGCCTTCGAGGAGGCTGACCCACCGGCGCGTCGTCGGCCCGCTTGCCTCCACTCACGCCCCGCGCCTTCTTTCCTCGCGCCGTGCGTCCGACCCAACCACTATCCGAGGAGATCATGGCCGAGCCCATCGTGGGTGTGGTGATGGGAAGCGACTCCGACTGGGAGACGATGCAGCACGCCGCGCGCCGCCTCGAAGAGCTCGGCGTGCCCTTCGAGACGCGCGTGGTCTCGGCGCACCGAACGCCGGACCTGTTGTTCCGCTATGCGGAAGAGGCCGCGGGCCGGGGGCTCCGCTGCATAATCGCCGGCGCGGGCGGCGCGGCACACCTTCCCGGGATGCTGGCCGCCAAGACCGCGCTGCCGATCTTCGGGGTGCCGATACCCTCCCGGCATCTGCAGGGGCTCGACTCGCTGCTCTCGATCGTGCAGATGCCGGCAGGCGTCCCGGTGGCCACGTTCGCCATCGGCGCGGCCGGCGCGCAGAATGCCGCGCTCTTCGTCGCCGCCGTGCTCGCGCTCGGCGACCCGGAGCTCGCCCAGCGACTCGAGAAGCTGCGCCGGGAGCAGACCCGGCGGATCCTCGACCTCCAGTTGCCCGGAGAGCGCGCATGATCCTGCCCGGCGCCACGCTCGGCATGCTGGGCGGCGGGCAGCTCGGCCGTATGTTCGTGCTGCAGGCCCGCGCCATGGGGTACGGCGTCATGGTACTCGATCCCGATCCCGGCAGTCCCGCGGGCCAGGTCGCCGACGTTCACCTGCGGGCCGCCTATTCCGACCCACAGGCGCTCGAGCGGCTCGCCGCGGGCTGTGCCGCCGTGACCACGGAATTCGAGAACGTGCCGGCGGCGGCGCTGGAGCGACTGGAGCGCACCTGCCGGGTGCGGCCGCCCGTGCGGGCGGTGGCCGTGGCGCAGGACCGGATCGCCGAGAAGAGCTTTCTCGAGCGCGCCGGCTTCCGCACGGCGCCCTTCCGCCCGGTGCGGAGCGAGGAGGAGCTGGAGGCGGCGCTCCAGGAGGTCGCGCTCCCCGCCCTGCTCAAGACCAGCCGGCTGGGGTACGACGGCAAGGGCCAGGCGCCGGTCGAGCGGCCGGAGGACGCCGCCGCGGCGTTCGCCGCCCTGGGGCGAGTGGCGTGCGTGCTGGAGACGCGGCTGAAGCTGGAGACCGAGGTGTCGGTCGTGCTGGCGAGGGGCGACGACGGCGAGGTCGCCACCTTCCCGGTCGGGGAGAACCGCCACCGCGAGGGCATTCTGGAGACGACCGTGGTGCCCGCCCGCGTCCCGGAGGAGATAGCCCGGGAGGCGGGCGCCACGGCAGGACGCGTGGCCGGCGCGCTCGAGTACGTGGGCGTGCTCGGCGTCGAGATGTTCGTGGCCGCCGGGGGGCTGATCTACGTCAACGAAATCGCGCCCCGCCCGCACAACAGTGGGCACTACACCATGGACGCCTGCTCGGTCGACCAGTTCGAGCAGCAGCTGCGGGCACTCTGCGCTCTGCCGCTCGCTCGACCCACACTGATGAGTCCGGTGGCGATGGTGAACCTGCTGGGCGATCTGTGGACCCCGGGGCCGCCGCGCTGGGCCGAAGTGTTCCGCCGCCCCGGCGTGCGTCTCCATTTGTACGGCAAGGCCGAACCGAGGCCGGGACGGAAGATGGGTCATCTCAACTGCCTGGCCGATACTCCCGACCGGGCGCTCGCGCTCGCACTCGAGGCGAGGGACGCCCTGGTCGCCTCACCCATTTACGCGGAGTAGTCTCGCATGTCGCTCTATGCCAGCCTCGCGATCCTGACCTTGACGGGGGCCCCCGCCCCCACGGCCGCGGACAGCGCCTGTCCGGTGCTCCTTCCCAACGACGTACCGGTCCAGGGTCGAAAGAGCCCCCTGGACTCGCTCACCTTCACCATGGCAAAACAGACGGTGAAGGTCTGCTACGGTCGCCCCAGCGCCCGCGGGCGGACCATGATCGGCGGCCAGATGATTCCCTATGGCAAGCTCTGGCGCACCGGCGCCAACGAGCCCACAGTGATCTTCACGCCGGTCGCGCTCGAGATCGCCGGCGTCAAGGTGCCGCCGGGCAAGTATTCGCTCTACAGCGTGCCCGGGGAGAAGGAGTGGGAGATCATCGTCAATCGCGCGACCTCTCAGTGGGGGCACGAGAACGCGTACACCAAGGAGGTGGAGGCACAGGAGGTGGGACGTGGGAAGGTGCCCACCGAGAAGCTCGGCTCACCGGTCGAGACCTTCACCATCAGCGCAGATCCGGCCACCGGCGAGACGCAGCGTCTCGTGCTCGCCTGGGAGAAGACCAGGGTCGCGATACCGGTCAGGGCAGCGAGCTGAGCGGGCCGGCTCGCCGGCCCGCCAGCCGGCCGACGCCTGCCACCAGTCGCTCGACCTCGTCCGCCGTGGTGTAGGCGGAGCATCCCGCGCGGACGAGGCCGCCCCTGGAACCCAGACCGTAGCGCTTCACCACGCCGGCCGCATAGAAGTCGCCGGTGGAGACGAACACCGCCTCGTCCGCCAGGGCGTCGGCCACGCTGTCGGCTGTTTGGTCGCCCACCGTGAAGGCGATCGTCGGCGTGCGAGGTGCGGAAGCTGCGGGGCCGTAGACCCGCACGCCCTCGATCTCGCCCAAGCCATACGCGAGCCGCTCCAGCAGCGACTGGCCCCGGCGGTGCAGCTCACTCGACACCGCGCGCAGTCTCTCCCGGCGCCCACCGTCACCGCACAACGAGGCGAGAAACTCGACCGCCGCAGCCGCGCCGGCGATTCCCTCGTGGTTGAGGGTCCCGGTCTCCAGCCGCTCGGGCGCAGTTTCCGGTGCCGGCTCCAGCTTGGGCACGTCCACCACCGCCAGCCGCTCCGACCTGCCGTAGAGCACGCCGACGTGCGGCCCGTAGAACTTGTAGGCGGAGCACGCCAGGAAGTCGCACCCGATCGCGCGAACGTCCACCAGCCGGTGCGGAGCGTAGTGCACTGCGTCCACGAAGGTGAGCGTGCCCGCGTCCCGGGCCACGGCGGCGGCACGCGCCACGTCGGTGACGGTGCCCAGCGCGTTGGACGCCGCGCCGATGGCGAGGAGCCGGGGCTTGCGCGCGAGCGCCTGCTCGAGAACGTCCCAGTCCAGCTGCCCGGTCTCGGCGATCATCGGCACCATTCGCAGGCTCACCCCACGGTCGCGCTCCAATGCCCGCCAGGGCGCGATGTTGGCGTGGTGGTCCAGCTCGGTGACGACGACCTCGTCACCGGGGCCCCAGCCCCGCCCCAGGCCCCGTGCGAGGTGAAAGGTCAAGGTCGTCATGTTCGCGCCGAAGGCCACTTCGGAGGGGTCGGCGCCGAGGAAGTCGGCCATCGCGCGGCGCGCTCCGTCGATCATCTCGTCGGTTTCCTGGCTGCTGGGATAGCGCCAGTGCGTGTTGGCGTTGTGATGCAGCAGGTACTCGGTCATCGCGTCCACCACGGCACGCGGCACCTGAGTGCCTCCCGGCCCGTCGAAGTACGCAACCGGACGCTCGTGATGCCGACGCTCGAGCGCGGGAAAGTGCGGCCGGATCTCATCTACGGAAGCGATACGAGCCGGCTGTGGCGTGGCCAGTGGCGATCTCATGATGCTTCGACGGAAGAGACGTGTAGTTCATCCATTGGATGAGACATACTACCCTATGTCCTTAAAGGCGTGGTGGATAGATTGAGGGGCTCATGTGACTGCGGAAGTGTCGATCGCGGGGCCTTCCCGGTACGGCTCGCCGTGACTGGCGGGCATGCCGCCTACCTCCTTAGACTGCTGCGCCTGGGGTGCGCCACCTCGACACAATCTACCCGAGTGCCATAATGCTATTTCGGCCCTGGCGCCGGCAGTCTCTCATATACGGAACCCTGGTCATGCTCCTTGCGGCCACCGGGTGTGGCGGAGGAGGATCCGACCCCGACGTTCCTACGGAGATCACTCTGAGCGCCACCGACGTCACGATGGCCGCCGTGGGACAGAACGTGCAGCTGACGGCGACCGTCCTGGACCAGGATGGCAATCCGATTCCCGACGCGCCAGTCGAGTGGGAGTCGGGGGATCCGACCGTGGTGACCGTCAGTGCGACCGGCCTGCTCCTGGCTCTCAAGCCCGGAACCGCGGAGGTCACCGCGGCCGCCGGAGCGGCCAGCGCCAGTGCCAGTGCCAGCGTCATCGTGCAGTCGATCGCCGCGCTTCAGGCGCTCGAAGGAAACGGTCAGACGGCGGGACCCGGTGTGGCGGTGCCGACCGCACCGGCCGTGCAGGTTCGCGACGCCATGAACGATCCGGTGCCGGGTGTGCGCGTCCGCTTTCAGGTCGGCGGCGGGAGCGGCACCGTGACCGGCGAGATCCAGACGACCGACGCCCAGGGCATCGCGAGGGTCGGCTCGTGGCGGCTGGGGACGTCCGGCATCAACACCCTCATCGCGACGGTGGACGGAGCGCAGCTCGTGGGCGAGCCGGTGGAGTTCCTGGCGACCACCGCAAACCTGACGGGATACGACATCACGATCCGCTATCTCGGCGACTACAGCAACGCCCAGCTCCTCGCCTTCGCGGAGGCGGAGCTGAGGTGGGAGCGCATCATCACCGGCGACCTGCCCGACGTCAACCAGTCGCTTCCGGCCAACTCCTGCGGCAGCAATCCCGAGACGCCAGGGCCGTTCGACGACCTCACGATCTTCGTCACCATCGAGGAGATCGACGGGCCGTTCGGCACCTTGGGCCAGGCGGGTCCCTGCTTCGTGCGCGTGCCGGGCGACCTGACCGTGATCGGCCGCATGCAGTTGGACGTCGCCGACATGGAGCTGCTCGAGTCCGAGGGCGTTTTCCAATCGGTCATACTCCACGAGATGGGGCACGTGCTCGGCTTCGGCACCCTGTGGACTTCGGCCGGTCTCCTGGCCGACCCGGCCGACGTGGACGATCCCGGCGCCAACGATCCGCACTTCACCGGCCCACTGGCCCTGAGCGCGTTCGACGCGGCCGGCGGCACGGCCTACACCGGGGCCAAGGTACCGGTCATGAACGTGGGTGGTGCGGGCACGATCAACAGCCACTGGCGGGACGAGGTGTTCGACCCCGAGCTGATGACCGGCTTCCTGAGCACCGGTTTCAACCCGCTCAGCGCTATCACCGTGCGGTCCCTCCAGGACCTGGGCTACACGGTGAATGTGGCCGAGGCGGACCCGTTCACCATCGCGCCCGCGCTCCGCATCGCCGGACCGAGACGAGGCAGGCCGATGGTCGACGACATCATCAGCGACCCTATTCGACGGATCGACGAGAGCGGGCGCGTGGTCGGAGTGATCCAACGGTGAGGGCCAGGTGGAGCATCGGCGCCGTCATCCTGCTCTCCGGCTGCGGGGGCGCCAACGCCGGGCAGTCGGACCCCCAGGCGTGCGCTCCGGTGGCTGCCAGTGATTCCACCATTGATGTGAGCGGGCTGCAGGGTGAGTTCGTGATTCGCCTGACCGCGGATACCGGCAGCAGGCGAGGCGAGAGTACCCAAGGCCGGCTTCAGCTCGTCCCGCAAGACAGCGCCTACCGAAGCCTGGAGCTGCCGGACGGCTCGAGCAGGTCGGGCGTTTCGCTTCCGCTCTACGGCACCGCCGACATCGATTTCGAAGCCGTCGGTGCGGTGATTCCGGGCGACGCCCGATCCGAGGATCCCGCGAGTCCGGGCGTGCTGGTGATCGAGAGCCCGGACCGCGTCCTGCTGCGCGTGGGCAGCGAGGCGAATCGCAGGGGCATGCGGCGATTCGATGGCGCCTACACGGCGCTCCAGGTCCAGCAGGTCACCGCGGAGGGTTTCGCCGGCACATGGCGGAGTGGCGTGCGCATGGAGCAGTCCGGCGGCCACTTCTGCGCGAAGCGCTCCACCGGCTGAGACGTCGGGGCAGAGG
>JACDHV010000206.1 GCA_013820855.1 Gemmatimonadales bacterium
CCCGCCGCCGGGCCGACTCGTCGCCCTCGGCGGGAAGGTCGGCTTCGGTTGGGAGCGGCGGCAGATCGAGGCCGAGGCCGGGCGGCTGGTAGCGGGCCCGCTCGGCCCAGGCGGTGCGGACCTCGGCGTGCCGCGCCACCGGCTGCCAGCTCTGCCGCACGGCATCGAACATGGGGGTGTCGGCGGTCACCAGCGCGGCCTCGAGCGCGTCGAGCACGGCCTCGACGTCGGGCAGCTCGAAGTCGCCGGCCGCCGGGTCGCTGAACCGGAACCGCGGGCTCATCGCTTCGCGTCCAGCCAGTTGGGCCCGACACCCAGGTCCACGACGAGCGGCACCTTCAGCTCCACCACGTTCTCCATGTTCCCCTTCACCAGCTCCTTCATCGCGTCCAGCTCCTCCGGCGGCACCTCGAACACCAGCTCGTCGTGCACCTGGAGCAGCATCCGTCCCCGCCGCCCCTGCTCCCGAATGGCGCGGTGGATCCGCGTCATAGCGACCTTGATCAGGTCGGCCGCGGAGCCCTGGAGCGGGGAGTTCTGCGCGTTTCGCTCGCCGTACGCCCGCATGTTGAAGTTGCGGTCGCGGATCTCGGGAATGTAGCGCCGGCGCCTGAAGATGGTCTCGACGTAGCCCTGCTCGCGGGCCAGCGCGATCTGGCGGTCGAGGAAGGCGCGCACGCCGGCGAACCGCTCGAAGTAGCGGGCGATGAAGCTCCGCGCGTCCTCGTTCGAGATGTTGAGCTGCCGGCTCAGCGCGAAGGCACCCTGGCCATAGATGGTGGCGAAGTTGATCGTCTTGGCCCGGGCCCGCATCTCCGACGTCACCTGGTCCAGCGGAACGTTGAAGATGAGCGCCGCCGTCTGCCGGTGGATGTCGCCGCCGTGGGTGAACGCCTCGATGAACGCCGGGTCGCCCGACAGGTGGGCCATGATCCGCAGCTCGATCTGCGAGTAGTCGGCCACCAGGAAGGTCCATCCCTCGCGGGGGATGAAGCCGCGGCGGATCTCCTCGCCTCTCAGTGTGCGGATGGGGATGTTCTGGAGATTGGGATCGCTCGAGCTCAGCCGCCCGGTGGCCGCGCCGGCCTGGTTGAAGGTGGTGTGGATCCGGCCGGTCCGCCGGTCGATCGTCGCCGGCAGGGTGTCCACGTAGGTGCTCTTGAGCTTCTGGAGCTCGCGGTACTCGAGAATGAGGCGCGGAAGCTCGTGCCCCATGGCGGCGAGCTGCTCCAGCACGTCGGCGTCGGTGGAGGGCCCGGTCTTGGTCTTCTTGAGCACGGGGAGCTGCTGCTTCTCGAACAGCACGATCGCGAGCTGGCGGGGCGAGTTGAGGTTGAGGTCCACGCCGGCCACCTGCGAGATCTCGATCTCCAGCCGCCTGAGGTCGGAGCCCAGCTCCTCGCCCAGCCGGGCGAAGAGCGAGCGGTCCACGCTGATGCCCTCCCACTCCATGTCCACCAGCACCTCCACCAGCGGCATCTCGACGTCGCGCAGCAGGTCGTCCATCCGTGACTCGCGAAGCGCGGGCGCGAAGAAGTCGTGCAGGGCGAGCACGGTGGCGCTGTCGGTGCCGCAGTAGTCGGCGGCGGCGAGCACGGCGACCTCGGCGAACGGGATCTCCGACTTTCCCTTCCCCACCACCTCCTGATACGTCTTCATCGTCCGGCCGAGGTGCTCGAGGCAGAGGTTGTCGACCGCGTGCGAGCGGCGGCCGGGATCGAGGATGAAGCTGGCCAGCATGGTGTCGAACGCGACGCCGGCGAGCTCGACCCCCGCGCGGCGCAGCACCTGCCAGTCGTACTTGATGCTGTGCCCGGCCTTGGGCACCGCGGGGTCGGTGAGGAGGGCGTAGAGCGGCGCCATCGCGAAGTCGGTGAGGGGCGGCAGGTTCCTCACCGGGTCCCGGGGCACCGTGCCCTCGCCGAGCGAGCCGAGGGAGGCGGGATCGTGGTGGCCGAACGGCAGGTACCACACCTCGGTCGGCGTCGCCGAGAGGGACAGCCCGACGAGAGCGGCGTTCTGCGGCTGGGTCGAGCTGGCCTCGGTGTCGAGCCCCACGAGGGGCGCGGCGCGCAGGCGCTCGACAAGGGCCGGGATGTCGTCGGGATCGTCGACGATCCTGACCTCGAGGACCGGGTGCTCGTCGATCGCGAGCCAGTCGCCCGCGGTGAAGCCCGTGGCACCGCTCTCGGCGCCGTTGCCGCCACCGTCGTCGGTTCGTGGCAGCAGGGCAGCCGGAGCCTCGGAGGCGCCGCTTTCCGCCTCGTCGCCGTCCTCGGCGGCGGGGCCGGCACCGGCGCCCTGCCCCGCCAGCTTTCTCGCGAGCGAGAAGAACTCCAGCTCGGTCAGGACCCGGATCGCCGCCTCGCGGTCGGGCTCCTTGAGCGTGAGGGCGGCCACGTCGAGCTCGATCGGAACGTCGCGCTTGATGGTGACCAGCTCGCGGGAGAGCCGCGCGCTGTCGGCCTGCGCGAGAAGGGCCTCGCGGGACCGCTTGGCCGTCACCTCGCCGGCGCGCTGGAGGAGCGTGTCGAGGTCGCCGAATTCGGCGAGGAGCTTCTGCGCGCCTTTCTCGCCGATGCCCTTCACGCCGGGGATGTTGTCCGAGGTGTCGCCCACCAGCGAGAGGAAGTCCACCACCTGGCGGGGCGCCACGCCGAGGCGAGCGGAGGCGTTCGACTCGTCCACCCAGCTCTCCTCGACGGCGGCGGGGCCGCCGCGCCCGGGGTTGAGGAGCGCGACGCCGGGGCCGATGAGCTGGTAGAAGTCCTTGTCGCCCGAGACGATCACCGCCTGGAGCCCCCGCTCGGCGGCGCGGACCGCCAGCGTGCCGATGACGTCGTCGGCCTCGTAGCCCTGCACGGCGATGAGGGGGATGCGGAACGCCTCGAGCATGGCGCAGATGCGCTCGAACGCGCGGTCGAAGTCGGCCTGCAGCTCGTGGTCGAGCTTCTCGCGGGTGGACTTGTAGTCGGGGTAGCGCTCCTCGCGGAAGGACGTGCCGGCGTCGTTGACCCAGGCGACGTAGTCGGGGCGGTACTTCTCCCGGAGCCGCATGAGAAAATTCACCACGCCCCACGCCGCCGATGTGTTCTCGCCCTTGCTGGTGCGCAGGGGGCGCGAGATCATCGCGAAGAAGGCGCGGTAGATCAGGGCATAGCCGTCGATCAGGAAGAGGCGCGGAGGGGTGTGATTCGGCATGCCGCCCCTAAGACTGTTGCCGCCGTACCCGCGACAGGATCCTCTCGTACTCCGCCCGCGACCCCGGCGTGAGCCTGAGCCGTCCGAACCCGGTCTCGTCCTGGAAGTAGATCTCCAGCCGGTAGTTTAGGTAGGTCCACCGGACGATCCGGCTGGAGGCCCCGGGCGTGCTCTCCACACTCTCGTCGGGTGGGCCGAGGGTGACGAAGACCTCGCCGCGGTCGGTGCGCCAGCCGGGAACGCCCTCGTCCTTGAAGCGCTGGTTGGCGGCGTTCACCCGGCTGAAATACTGATTCAGCTCCTCGTTCTCGGGCGTCGCGGGGTTGGGGTCGGTGGCCTGGTAGAAGTCGCGCCACAGGCGGGCGCGCTCGCCCTCGGGCGCGCGGCGCATGGCGGAGATCTGCTCGTCGCGGCCGAAATAGCGGAGCAGGTCGAGCATCTCCTCGAAGTTGGTCACCACCCACGCCTGGGTGAACGAGACCAGCGCCGACGCGCTTCGCTCGGGCTTGCTGCCCACCACGATCTTGAGCTCGCCGAGGGAAACGCTGTCGGGCGCGAGGCGGACGACCTGGCTCTCCACTTCCCTGCCCCCGCGGAACCGAAGCGAGTCGCTGTAGATGGTGTGCTCCTGCTCGTCGAGCACCTCGAACGGCACCTTGCTCGCCTCGGCGAACCCATAGCCCTCGACGTAGGCGAGGAGGGTGTCGCTGCCGTAGCCCACGGCGCCCCGTGGATTGAGCACCAGGGAGAGCGGATCGGCCAGGCTTCCCCGCCCCGTCGCCTGGTAGGTCAGGATCGGAGCCGAGTAGGTCTCCTTGCCGAACTTCGGCGCGGTGTACTCGGCGGTGGCGCTGCTCTCGGAGGTGGACGACGCGTCGCGCACCGTGGCGGTCACCGTGTACGTGCCCGGGACAATCCGCAGCACCTGCTGGAAGAGGACGCTCTCGTCGGCGCGCTGGGTCTCCTGGAAGGTGGCGACGCGCACCAGCTCCTCGCGGGCCAGGTCCACCGGCGGCGCTCCCTCCCGCTTGAAGGAGAGGCTCACCCGGTAGCGGGCGACGAACGAGTTCCCTTCCCTCTGGAACGCGAACGCCCGGTTCTCGAGCGAGAGGCCGAGGACGGCGATGACCGAGTCGGCGGGCCCGGCCGCGAACGCGACGGTGCCGACGAACGGCATCGGGTCGCCGGCGGCGAGCCGGCCGAGCCGCTGGTAGAACTGCGTGGTGTTGAGGAGGCGGGTGAGCGTTTCGGTCGGCTTCGGCTGCTCGTCGCTGCCGACCCGTTTCCAACTCCCGCAGCCGAAGGCAGAGGCCGCCAGGGCCGCCACGAAAACGAGCCGACGCATCGATGACACTCCCCGGCAGAGCCGATTGGACCCGCGGACGCGCGGTGCGAGCGTGGCGGGTTGCGAAGGTTAGTGGCGGCGGACGAGGAGCGTCAAGCGTCCAACTTGCTGCGCGGTGCGAGATTAACTAGCTTGGCGGTCTCATGAGCGCTGATAATCTGGTCGGTCGGACGGTGGCCGGTTACCACCTCGCCAAGTATCTCGGCGAGGGCGGCACGGCTACGGTGTACTGCGCCGACCACGGCGAACGGGGCCAGGCGGCGGTGAAGATCCTGCGTCACCGTCTGGCGGGCGACCCGATCGCGGTGAAGCGATTCCTGCGCGAGGCGGAGTACGGAGCGCGGGTGAGCCATCCCAACATCGTCCGTACGTATGATTACGGCGATTCGGATGGGCTTCATTATATGGCGCTGGAATGGGCGAAGGGCGAGCCGTTGGCGGAGTTCGCCAGCCGCTCGGGCCGGCTGGCGCCGCCGCTGGTCGGGACCATCATCGAGCAGCTCGGCGCGGCGCTCACCGTGGCCCATCGCGCGGGGATCATCCACCGCGACCTCAAGCCCGCCAACATCATGTACGACCCGGCCACCCAGACGGCCAAGCTGCTGGACTTCGGGATTGCCCGGGATTCGGAGGCGAGCCCGGAGGAGCGGCTCACCCGGGCTGGCTTCTTCGTCGGCACCCTTCAGTACGTGGCCCCGGAAACGCTTAGCGGAGAGTTGGTTAGCGAGCAGGCCGACGTCTACAGCCTGGCGACGATCACCTACTATCTGCTCACGCAGGAGCACCCGTTCACGGGGAAGAACCCGAGGGAGTTGTTCCAGCAACTACTAACCCAGCCACCGGTGCCGCTGAACCAGGCGGTGAAGGGGCTCAAGTTCACGGCGGCGGTCGAAGCGGCCGTGATGCACGGGCTGGAGCGGGATCTCGCCAAACGGTGCAAGACGGTGGACGAATTCGCCCGGGGCTTCTGCACGTCGGTCCAGATGGAGCTGCCGGGGAAGAAGCGGGGGTTCCTGGCGTCGCTCTTTCGGAAGGGCGGGGCGGGGAGCTGATGGCGGGCGACGATCCGGAGCGCCTGCGCCGGCTGCTGCTCGAGCGGTCGGTGCGGCGCGGCGATTTCGTGCTCGCGTCGGGGCAGCGCTCTTCCTATTACATAGACTGCCGGCTCACCACGATGAGCGCGGAGGGGCAGGGGGTCATCGGCCGGCTGGGCTGGCGCGCCATCCGGGACAAGGGCTGGCGGCCGAAGGCGGTCGGCGGGCTCACGATGGGCGCGGATCCGGTAGCCTACGCGATCGCGGCGGCGAGCTGGGAGACGGAGATGGTGGTGGACGCGTTCAGCGTGAGGAAGGACGCGAAGGCGCACGGGATGGGGCGGGTGATCGAGGGGTGCTTCTCCATCGGCGACGAGGTGGTGATCGTGGAGGACGTGATCAC